>JBGSRB010000435.1:0-36642 GCA_041737735.1 Anaerolineae bacterium
GACATGCCGCTGCCGCGCAAGTTCAGCGCCATCAGCGCCGCGCCGATGACCGCGCCGACAGCGATCACGATCAAGGGAATAAGTTCGTTCATGACACTCTCTCACAACATGCAGGCATTGATAACGTGCTAAGTTTTACCACAAATGCAAAGGGCGCAGAGTTAACCTCTGCGCCCTCCACCCGTATTTTACGACTGCCGAACGCGCTTATTCAGCGAACAGCAAGTTATATTCGCTCAGAATGACATTGGCTTCAGCCTGCGCCGTCGCCAGCACATCGGCGGCTGACTCGTCGGTCAGCAGCACGGTGTCGATTGCCTGCGTCACGACATTGCGAATCCCGGGGAACGCGCCGAGGATCGCACCAGCCGTAGCGGGCGTGACCGTGCTTTGCGACAGTTGATCCGCCGCCACGCTGAAGTTCGGGTTGGTATCGAACCAGCCGTCAGCCGTCAGTGCGTCCGCCGCGCTCTCACGGACAGCGATGTAACCGGTGGTCTGGTGCCATGAGGCATCATTTTCGGTCGCGGTCAAATACAGCAGGAAGCTGAGCGCGCCGTCTTGCACATTTTCGGGCAGTCCAGCGGTCAGCCACAGGCTAGCGCCACCAATCAGGTTGCCCGTCCAGCCAGTTTCGTCGTTGTAAGGCAGGAAGGAAGCGACGACTTCAAAGCCGTTGTCGACGCCCGTTTCGGTGAAGATAGCGGTATCGCTGCTGCTGTAGGCGGTCATCGCCACTTGCTGGCTGCCGAACGCCTGATCGACGGTTGCCCACGAAGCGCCACCCTGCGCGCCACTGTAGTACAGGAAGCCACGCGCCACCATGCTGTCGAGCCATTCGAGAATGGCGACACCCGCATCGCTGGCGAAGGTCACTTCGGTGGCACGCGCGTCACGACCGTTGCCATTGTTGGCAAATTCGGCGTTTTGCTGCGCCAGCCACTGCTCGAAGAACCAACCGTGATTCGGGAAGGTGAAGCAGTATTCGGGCGCATTTTCCAGCGCCATGATCGCTTCGCACGCCGCTTCGACTTCGTCCCATGTCGTGGGAATTTCGACGCCCGCCGCATTGAGGTAGTTCATGTTGTTGAACCACGTGGCGCTGGACGTGTTCCACGGCATCGAGGTGAATTCACCATCGAGCGTGTAATACGCCGACACGGGCGCGACGAAGTCGTCGAGGTTGACGCTCAGCCCGTTGATCTCGGTGCGACCGTCGAGCGCGTCGGCAATCGAGGTGAAATAACCGCTGTCGCGCGCGTCTTGCGTGGCAACTTCAAAATATTGGACAACCGCAGGCAGCGCGTTCTGTTCGGCAGCTAACGCGGTTGCCGCAAACAGTTCTTCGTAGTTGGCATAGCCTTCCACGTTCACGTTGTATTGCGAGAACATTTCGTTAAATTCGGCAGCGCGATCCTGCGTCCAACCCAAACGGGTCGCGTCGGTGAACGCGATCCACACGTTGACATCGGCAGTATCCTGCGCGAAGCCCGGAACGACCGCCAGCAGCAGCGCCGCCAGTACCACTAAAAGCATAAAGCGTTTCATTGATAGAGCCTCCAAGTGTTTTTTTCCACAAGGAGTAAGTGTATTGGATAAGTTTTAACACTATGACGCCCTCATGTTAAATCTATTTCACAATCTGCTCTCATTGCGCTTCCCCTTTTAACATCATCCACTTGACCTAAAGGGCGACCCATCGCTCATCTCATGTCATACACACCTATAACGGGTATGCTGGATACGATGGCACGCATCGTGAATGTGGTGCTGTTGTGCCGTTGGTTAAACCAAACTCGAATTGCCGCTGCGCTGCACTCACGCGGAGGAAAGGTAGGCATTATGCGTGTTCTCCGAACAATTTTCGATCTCATCCGCACCACCTTCAACCAATGGAATCAGCACAACGCGCCGATGATGGCAGCGTCACTTGCCTACTTTGCAGCGTTTTCGATTGCCCCGTTGATCGTGATGGTGGTGTCGATTGCGGGCTTGGTGATCAGTCAAGACGCCTTGCAAACACAGATTCTGACCGAGATCGAAGCCACGCTGGGCGCTGAAACCGCCGAACTGGTGGCAGACATCATCCAGAACATTACCGAACCAGCGCAAGGCATCATCTCGACCGTGTTGAGCGTGGGCGCGCTGCTGTTTGGCGCGCTAGGCGTATTCAATCAATTGCAGAATGCGCTGAACCGCATCTGGAACGCCGCCGAAGTGAAGCCCCCCACTGGCATCGTCAGCTTCATCACCGATAAGTTGCTGGCGTTCAGCATGATTTTCGTGCTGGGCGGCTTGCTGGTGCTATCGATCATGCTCGGCACAGTGGTCACGCTGATCGATGAGAATATCACCAGCGCTCTGCCCGGCTCGAACATCCTTTATCAGATCGCCAACTTCGCGCTGTCGTTCGGCATCACCACGCTGCTGTTTATGGTCGTCTATAAGGTGCTGCCGCGCGTCGAAATTCACTGGGGCGATGTGTGGGTGGGCGCAGTCGTAACCACGCTGTTATTCACCGTTGGGCGCACGATATTGGGCTTGTATTTGAACAACGTCGCCGCGACATCGACGTATGGCGCGGCGGGCGCGTTGATCGTGGTGCTGATATGGGTATATTATTCGGCGCAGATTGTGCTTTTAGGCGCGGTGTTCACACACGTGTTCACCAAGTGGCGGCACAACCTGCCCGTGATCGTGCCTAAAACTGCCGAGATGCCCGTCGAAAAGGCGTAAGCGGCGCGCGGCTTACGCTTCTTCGATAGTGTGATCACGATCATCACGATCACATCGACTCCACTTCACCACCATTGGTCTTAAAAATTGGCACCCCACCCTCAACCGCGTAAGCTGTCACTTGTTCGGCGCGTGGTTCGACCACGAAACGGCGCAGCAGCACGCTGATTGTGCTAAGGATCGGGATCGAGATGATGCCACCCATCACGCCATACAACGCGAAACCGACGAAGATCGCCACCAGCACCAGCAGCGGATCAACGCTGATCGAACGCGCCATCACGCGCGGGGATAGCACGTGTGCTTCAATCTGCTGGATGATGAAGAACACCACGAACACCACCAATGCGTTCGCCGGGGATACCAACAGCGCAAACCCCACCGCCAACACCCCGCCCACCAAGCCGCCCACAATCGGCAGAATCGACGTGATGCCCAAGATAAAGGCATATGTGGCGGCGCTGTTGACGCCCAACAGCGATAAAACGATGAAGTTAGCGATGCCCACAAACAGAGCGATGAAGATCAAGCCGCGCGTGTAGCTGCCTAGCGATTCTTCGATTTCGAGCAGCGCGGCTTCGCTGTTTTCCCGATGCTCGGAAGCGCTTAAACGTGTGATGAAGCGGATCGCTTTATCGCGCGACGCCAGCCAATAAATGCCCATCACGATCACCAGCACCAGGTCACCAAGTGCGTCGCTGGCGCTGCCTGCCAACGTGGGTGCGCTGTCGCGCAGTTGTTGCACAACATCCGCCACTGCTTCACGAATCGTCTCGGTGTCCGCCAAGGCGACTTCTTCGCCGGTGATGCGGCTTAGATTGAATTCGAGAAAGTTGCGCGCAATAAGAATACGATTCGCCAAGCGGGCATCGCTTTGCATGTAATCAGCAGCTTGATTGACCAACGGGGGCAGCAGCGCCACCAAAATGATAAACGTGAACAACAGCGCACCCACGTAAATGAGCAGGATGGCTGCCCCTTCTGGCACACGCCAGCGCACCAGACGCCCCACCAGCGGGCGCACTGCCGACGCGATAATCATCGCCAGCAGCAGCAGCACCAACACATTGACGCTCATAAACAACGCATAGCCAGTTGCCAACGCCGCCAGTACCGCCAGCGTAATTTTGAACGCCCGCTGCATGGTCATATTGCCCATTTCCCCCCTTGGTGCGCGCCCCACAGCGCGCAGTTACGATGCGCCTAACAGTCGATGCTCAACCGCGACCGCCACCGCTTGGGTGCGGCTGGATGTCCCCATTTTGGACAAAATATTGCTCACATGATTCTTGACTGTGGCGCTGCTGATGATCAAACGTTCGCCAATTTCGCGGTTGCTCAAGCCTTCGATCATCAATGCCAGCACTTCGCGCTCGCGCTCGGTCAAATCGTGACCGGGGATGGGCGCGCGCGTGGTGGCGGCGATCAGCATTTGCGCGGCTTCCGGCGCCAGCGTCGATTTGCCGCGATGCGCCTTGCGCACTGCTTCCGCAAGTTCATCCACCGAGACATTTTTCATCAAGTAACTGATCGCGCCCGCCTTCAGCGCATCCTGCACGGTGTCTTCATCATTGAAGCTGGTCAGCATAATCACCTGTGTTTCCGGGCAGACAGCGCGAATCCGCGTGGTGGCGGTCACGCCATTCATGCCGGGCATGACCATATCCATCAACACGACATGCGGCTGATACTGCCGACACAGCGCAACGGCAAATTCACCGCTGGAGGTGTCGCCAATAATCTCGAATTCGTCGAAATTCTCCAATAGGACGATCAGCCCTTTACGCACCATATCATGATCATCGACGATCAACACGCGAATCCGTTCGTTCATTGCTCTTTTGCCTTTAATTGTTGCGAACATCCCGCATCATTTGCGGTTAGATCGTGCTGCTAAATGATAAAATTGCGTTGACACGCCCCAACTTAAGCCGACTGTAACTGCCACATGACCTGCACGCGCGTGCCGTTTCCGGGTTGGCTGTCGGTGATCAGCGCTGCGCCGATCTCATCCGCGCGTTCGTTCATAATGCTCATACCATGACTCGCCCCGTTCAGCGTCTCGCGGTTAAAACCGCGCCCATCGTCCTCAATCAGCAAATGCAGACAGGCATCATCGATCCACAGGCGAATCATGACATTGCGCGCATCGGCATGTTTAACCACATTATTGAGCGCCTCTTGCAAAATGCGGTAGAGGCTGATCTGGGTGTCGGGCGGCAGCGTCGGCACACTATCCAGCGCAACATGAAAATTGATCAGGCGGCGGCTGCTTAATGAGCGAATAAACTGCGCGACCAACTCGCCAAATTGCACTTTGGTCAGTGCCGCCGGACGCAGTTCAAGCAGCAGCACACGCATTTCAGCCAGTGCGCCCTGCGTCAGTTGATGCAGTTGTTCGACCAAAATCCGCGCTTTCTCCGGGTTGGCGTTCCACTGGCGCAGTGATGATTCGGCAACCACGCTGGCGGTGAACAACGTCTGCGTGACCGAGTCGTGCAGTTCGCGCGCCAGACGCTGCCGTTCTTCGTGCGCGGCAAGCCCTCTCGATTTTTCGCGTTCCGCGCTTTCGATCTGCTTGCGCTGGGTGATGTCGGTGTAATACTCGATGCGCCCGCCTGCGTACATGCCATCATTAATCCGCTGACTCCAGTGATCGAGCCAGCGTTCCTCACGATTTTCACCGGCGATCACATGACACTCCAAATGCGTGGTGAAATCATTCTTGAGATAGGTGTTCAACACCGCTTGAGCATAATCATCAGGCAGCTCGAACACGCACTTAAGCTTGCTTTCGATCAGATGGCGCTTATCCTGCCCCAGTAATTCCTCACGGCGCACATTGAAGTAAATCTCGGTGGCTTCGTTAACCCACACCACATTGAAATTTTTGTCGAGCAGCAGCACACCCACCGTCGCGATATTGAACACATCATTGATCAGCGAGCGATATTCTTCTTCGCTGCGGCGCAGCGCCGCCTCCGTGCGATGGCGTTCCAGCGCATAACGCAGGGCGCGCCCCAAGATGTAACTATTGGTTTCATCTTTGATCAGATAATCCTGCGCGCCTGCTTGCACCGACTGAATGCCGTTGTGTTCATCGTTTGAACCAGTCAGCACTACAATCGGCAGATTGGGCGCTTTGGCGCACGCCAACTCGACCGTTTCCACGCCGAAACTATCCGGCAGCGAGAGATCGAGCAAAATTAGGTCGAACACTTGATCGTGAAGCGCCGCCAAACCATCCGCCAGCGTGTTGAACGCGTGCAGCGTGAACTGCGAATTTAACTCGCGAATCATCTCGCGAATCAAACGCGCATCACCGGGGTTATCCTCAATCAACAAAATGTGCATCGGTTCATCGTTCATAACACACCACTTTACCCTTCGTTAGCTTTACGTTGGGGGCAGCTTGACAATGCTGAACCAGAAATTCTCGATGTTTTTGACGATGGTCACAAAACGCGGCAGATCGACCGGCTTGGTGATGTAACAATTGGCGTGCAAATTATAGCTGGTCAAAATGTCGCGCTCATCATCGGATGTGGTCAGCACCACCACCGGAATTCGCTTGAAATCTTCATCCTGCTTGATCTCAGCCAGCACTTCATTCCCACTTTTACGTGGCAGGTTGAGATCGAGCAGGATAATGTCTGGACGCGGCGCATCGGCAAATTTTCCTTCACGGCGCAGAAACGCCATAGCTTCGACGCCATCGACAACAACGTGGAGATTATTCACGATCTTGCTATCTTTGAGCGCTTCGCGCGTCAAGCGCACGTCGCCGGGGTTATCTTCAACTAAGAGAATCTCAACTACTTGAAGCATCATCTAGTTCCTTATATGCTGCGATGTTAGGGGCAGCGTGAAATGAAAAGTCGTGCCAACTTGGGGCGTCGATTCAACCCATATGCGCCCACCATGCCGTTCGACCACTTTCTTACAGATCGCCAAGCCGATGCCCGTTCCCGAATACTCGGAGGTGCCGTGCAACCGCTGAAATACGACGAAGATGCGTTCGAGATAATCCGCTTCAATGCCGATGCCGTTATCGCGCACGCTGAAGTGATGGCAACCATCAGCGCGCTGCACACCAACATGAATTTCAGGCGGACGTTCGCTGCGAAACTTGATCGCGTTGCCGATCAAGTTTTGGAATAACTGCACAAGCTGCGCGTGATCGGCTTGCACATTGGGCAGGGGATCATCATGGGTGATCGTGGCGCCACTTTCCTCAATTGCCGCTGACAGATTCGCCAATGTTTGCTTGAATGCAGCTTCGGCATCCACCGATTCAAAGGTCTGCTCACCCTTCTCCACCCGTGAATATGCCAGCAGATCGTTGATCAAGGCTTTCATGCGTACCGCACCATCGACAGCGTAAGCGATGAACTCGCGGGCATCATCATCCAGTTGATCATTGTAGCGGCGTTCCAGCAGTTGCAGATAACTCGTCACCATACGCAGCGGTTCTTGTAAATCGTGCGATGCGATGTAAGCGAACTGTTGCAATTCTTCATTCGAGCGCCGCAGCATTTGCGTGTAACGCGCCAGCACTTTTTCATGCTGCTGGCGCTGGCTGATGTCCATCATCACGCCGCGCGCGCCCACCGTCTGCCCATCACGCTGAATAATGGACAAATGCGCTTCGATGTCCAAAATCTGCCCCAGTTTATGCACCGCGCGAAACCGGATCACACCAGCTTGGCCGCTCTCATACAAGGCGCTCGCCCGCCCGCCCGATGCGGGTAGATCGTCGGGATGCACCACTTCCGCCCAAAAATCGGGATTTGTGAGCGCCTCATCACGGCTATAACCGAACAGATGCTCGACGTAATCATTGATGAACACCAACTCGCGTTTACCGTCCCCGTCCGTGATCGCGCTTTCCCAGATCACACCCGGCACATGCGCGACGATCTCACGCAGGCGTTCGCGCTCAGCTTCGAGCAACGCGCTAAATTTGGCGCGTTCTTGTTCGGCTAACTGCTGCGCGGTGATGTCGCGCAGGATCGTGATCACCATTTGAGTGCCCTCGTTCGTTGCAGTCGTCAGCGATGAAGTGAACACCACCCAACGCCGCTGCCCCGTGAACTTGTCAATCAGTTGCAGCGTTCGATGCACGCGCCGGCGCTGGCGCAGTGTCACCCGCATGGGCAAATCTTCAAGACTAACAAGCTGCTCAGCTTGATCGAACAGGTCATAACGCGCCCATAACGCCTGGGTATAAATCAAATGCTGGCTTTCCGGCATCCCGCCCAAAAGTAACGTAGCGGTCTCGTTGGCGAAAGTCAGCCGTTCGTTCTGATCCTGCACCAAAATGCCATCAGCAACACCATGCAGCACGATCTCCAATTGATCGCGCGCATCCTGCAATTTCAGCCCCACCCGCGCGCGCGCTTCTTCCAAATAACTGACCACACACGCCAACAGTAGGAAAATCAAAAGCTGAAGCAGATCGCGCGCATCAGCAAACAAACGAATCACGCGCATATCAGGATACAGGTTCGTCAAGATCATCGTCAGCAGCGTTGCCAGCAAGCCCGGTCCCAACCCGCCCAACCACGCGCTAAAGATGATCGCCGCCCAGTAAAACAAGTAGCGGCTATCAGCGATTACATCGCCAAACAAGACGGTCAATCCAAAAGCAACCAGAATAAACACCAGCGTGTAGAGATAACCACTGCCACGTCGGATCGTGTGTTGGCGGAGTGTTGAAAATCCTCGTGTGATCTGCTGTGTTTTCCACATAACGGGTGTGTTCACTCGCGATTTCAGGATTGTTGTATAGTGTAGTGTACACCAGCCCAACTTTCCCCTCTACTGACGAACGGCACAGCCCCGACTCCACCACTTGACCTATCTCAAAATGACTAGCCTGCGGGATGATGCACAACGCCCTGCCGTTTATCCTATAGATGTGTTGGCGTGAACAATCATGCTCACCACACCAAGTCATGAAATTCAGGCAATGAGTTGCCAAAAGGAGACAAACACATGTCTAGCGGAATTTGGGATCAGCTCGAAGGTAAATGGAAGCAACTTAAGGGCGATGTGCGCGTTAAGTGGGGCGAACTGACCGACGACGAAGTCGAAAAAATCGCCGGCAACCGTGATAAATTGGCGGGTAAGATTCAAGAAAAATACGGACGCACTAAAGAAGAAGCCAACCGCGAAATCGACGAGTGGGCTGATAGCGTCAAGTTCGACTAAGCGTGCATAAGGGTGGTGCAACCGCGCACAACACGCGGTTGCTCGCTAACGAGCTTTTAACAAGCTGATGAAACAAGCGCTAACTGCGCCCTCACGATCTGAACAGCCGTGTTCTCGTGGGGGCGTTTGTGTCCCGCTAGCACCAGCTTAGGCACTATGGTATCTAGACTTTATAACTGAAACCGCTAGAGTCATTGTAGAGCTATGAATGTAGAGAAAGCCAAACCAACGCCCATGATCCGATCATTAGTGGCTCCCGCAGCAGCGCAGCCAGTCAAAGTTCTGCTCGCAGATGAAACCCTTGAGGCGGCAGTCGATGAGGATGTCGCACCCGAAAAACTCAAGCCACGCCGCAATTTGCCCATAGAGAAGCTCGAACAGGCTTGGCATGATGATCAGATGATGTGGATCGATGTGGTCAACCCCGAAGACGAGGAAATCGACTGGTTGGAAAACCTGCTGCATCTAAGTCCGGCGGTTGCAAGCGATTTAAGGCGTGAAGATCGCCGCCCGTCGATGTTGGTCTACAATGATTATCTGTTCCTCTCACTGTTTCAGCCCCATATACAGGTGCAAAAGCAAGTTGCCAATGGCGGCGGAATTCATGTGCGCGGCAAAGAAATCCACTGCTTGATCGGGGAGCATTATTTCGTCACCGTGCGCCGATCCGACGCGAAAGCGGTCGATGAAGCCTATGATCGTGTGGCGCAGAATGCCGATGTGTGGCATCGTGGCGTGGCGTATTTTCTGTATCTGACCGCGCAGCATGTGGTCGATGCCTACTATCCCCTGTTAGATCGCATCAGCAATCTGCTGAACGACTATGAAGAACAAATGATGCTCGGCGGGCGCGCCGATCAACAAGCGCGCCGCCCGGTGTATCGCGTCAAGCAGCAGTTAATCCATCTGCGCCAGATGATCGCGCCGCAGCGCGAAGTGTTGTCCAACGTGATTGGCGAACAGCGCCTAGCGGCGGATAGCGAAACGCGCGACCTGTTCCGGCATTTGTACGAGCGTTTGATGCGCGTCTACGATGTAATCGACTCGCAGCGCGATTTATCGAGCAACGTTCTCGACATGATCAGTAATCAAGAGTCGCGCAGTCTGGTGGAAGTCGTCAACCGCTTAACGATCTTCTCGATGGTGTTTCTACCACTGACATTTTTCACCAACTTGTTCGAGTTGGGTTTCGTCACCACGATGGATCAGGTGATCCTGCCGATCAGCGGTGGGCTGCTGTTCGTCATTGTGATCGGCATGATGATTGGCTCAGCCAGCTTCATGATCATCTACTTCAAGCGCCGCCGCTGGTTATAGCGCGGTCAGAAAGGCATAAACGATGAGTCTTAGCGGAAAAGTTGGGTTAATCACGGGCGCGGGTTCGGGCATTGGCGAAGCCGCTGCGCTGCGTTTAGCAGCAGCAGGCATGAACGTTGGTCTGTTAGGACGTTCGGAAGACGAACTCGAAACGTTGGGACAACGCATCACGGCGCAGGGCGGCGGCGAAGCCCTCTCCCTGAGCGCGGATATATCGAACGTAGACGCTATGCAAAGTGCTGTCGCCAAGCTGGTCAAGCGCTTCGGGCGGCTCGATTTCGTGTTCGCCAACGCGGGCATCAACGGCGTGTGGGCGTCGCTCGAAGACCTGACACCCGAAGATTGGGATACGACGCTTGACATCAACCTTAAAGGCACGTTCCTCACCGTGAAATACGCCCTGCCGCATTTGAAAGCGCGCGGCGGCTCGGTGGTGATCACGTCGTCGGTCAACGGCACGCGCATGTTCAGCAACACGGGCGCAACCGCCTATGCCTGCTCAAAGGCGGCGCAGGTGGCGTTCGCAAAAATGATCGCCGTCGAATTGGGACAGCACCGCATCCGTGTAAACGTGATCTGCCCCGGCGCCATCAGCACCGAAATTGACGACAACACGGAACAGGTCGATCTGGATGATATTCGCGTGCCGGTCGAGTTTCCGGAAGGACAAATTCCGCTGACAGGCGGCGAACCGGGAACATCGGAACAAGTTGCCGATCTGGTCTATTTTCTGGCATCTGACGCCAGCAGCCACATCAGCGGCACCGAAATCTGGATCGACGGCGCGCAGTCGCTGCTGCAAGGTTAATTAAGCCTAAGCACATTTTTGTACACGCTCAGCCAAAAACATAAAGAGGCGCTTCATCACCATGATGAAACGCCTCTTTTCTTACATTCCAGTTTCACGCATTCCAATTACACGTTGTTGCGCTTACATTAAGCCGTCGGTCGCAGATCACGGTCACGATCTTCATCAAGACCGGTTTCCTGCTTGAAATTTTCCACACCGACATAACCACCCGCACCTGCCGCGAACGCGCCGACCACCATCGCCGCGAAAATCGCACCCGCCAGCAATGTGGTCGCATCAGCGACAGCTTGCGCGGCGCTGCGCGCTGCTGTTTCGGCGTCTTCACGCACTTCAACGAACGCAGCTTCCCAGCGATCCAAGCGTTCACGTGCTTCTTGCGCTGACAGGTCAGTGCGTTCCGCGATCAAGGTCGCCAGATTTTCGCGATCTGTCTCGGTGATGTCATCCGGGTTGCTCATCAAGAACGTGCTGATCGCGCGATTCACCTCGAATTGATCGAGCGTCATCGGCGAGTCTGCCGCTACCGCTTCGCCGTCAGCATTCTCGGTCGCGAACAGATCGCGCGCTTCATTTTGAATTGAGGTCAACGCACCGTCTTGCACATTGAGCGCGCTCGCCACTTCAGGCGCTACGTCAGCGGCGCCTGATACCACTGATGCGAACGCATTGGTCACACCATTGATGATGCTGCCGATTGAGGTGGTCAGCATAACCAGCGTGAGCGCCGTCACCACCGCCCACGTCACCAAACCATGCAGCACGCCGTCATCATCGTTGGCGATGCCCGACATGCGTCCGGCGGTGAAACCACCCAAAAACAAGCCGATCAAGGTGCTAGCGGCTAACCAAACCACCGTACCCGTGCCAAGCGCAGGTTCGATAGGATCAATTTCTTGCAACGGGTTGACCGTAGCTGCACCGATTGCCAGCCCCAACATATAAAGCGCAAACATCGTCACTAAAGCGATTACCGCGCCCGCCAGAATCGCTGCCCATGACACGCGGCGCACGTGCGGCTGCACAACCGTCGGATTGTAAACATCCGCACGGCTGTCTACGGTATAATTCGGTACAGGTCTAACTGCCATTTTATTTGTCCTTTATGAGGGATTTGCCCCCTTTAGAGATAAAGTGAGATCGAACAAGAATCGAACCGCGCGCGCCATCTTGCTCAGCGCGCGCGGAAATCGATTTAGGTTAAAACGCGGCGTCCCAATAACAACGCGCCCACAAACAGCACGAGGAACACGATAAACAGAATCTGCGCGATACTACTCGCCGTCCCTGCCACACCGCCGAAACCCAGTAGTCCCGCCACAACCGCGATGATCAGGAAGATAACTGCCCAGCGTAACATGTTTTGTTATCCTTTCGCTTTCGAGCGATACTCATCCAACGTATGGATTAGTTACATTGTCCGTTATAAACAGTGATTAAACACAAGCAGGATGCAGGGTTTTGGGCTAGGTCAAGTGGTGGGTTTTACGCTAGGACGTGATCGACGCGCTGCTAACCCGACAATGGCGCGCCGCTCGCCCAGTTGGTATCATGATGCGTTTAAGTTGAACAGATGTTAGTAAGGAACACGCCACATGGCACATGCTTTAATCACGGGCGGCGCGGGCTTCATCGGCAGCCACTTAGCCGAACGCCTGATCGCCGTCGGACATGAAGTGACCATCATCGATAACCTCAGCACGGGGCGGATTCAAAATCTCGCCGCGCTTGAAGGTCAACCGCGTTTTCACAGCGCCATTGAAGACATTCGCAACATCCATGTGATGGATCGCCTCGTCAGCGAGTGCGATCTGATCTTCCATCTCGCGGCTGCTGTCGGTGTCCAGCGCATCATCAGTGAACCTATCGAGACGATCGAAACCAACATCGGCGGCACGGAAGTCGTGCTGAAAACCGCGCGCCGCTATCGCAAGAAGGTGCTGATCGCGTCAACCTCGGAAGTGTATGGCAAGGGTGTGCGCTTCCCTTTTCATGAGGACGACGATACCGTCAGCGGCGCGACCACGCGCACCCGCTGGAGTTACGCTGCATCCAAAGCGATTGACGAATTTCTCGCGCTGGCATATCACCGTGAAGTCGATCTGCCTGTCGTGATCTTCCGCCTGTTCAACACGGTGGGTCCCCGTCAAAGCGGACAATATGGTATGGTGCTGCCGCGCTTCGTCCGTTGGGCGTTGGCGGGCGAACCGATTCGCGTGTATGGTGATGGGGAACAGCAGCGCTGTTTCGGCAATGTCAGCGATGTGGTCACAGCAATTCACGGGCTAAGCGAAGCACCGCAGGCGGTCGGTCAGGTATTCAACATCGGCAGCCAAGAGGAAATCACGATCCGGGCGCTGGCTGAGCGCGTGCGTGAGCGTGTCGGCAGCGACTCGTTGATCGAGTTTGTGCCGTATGATCAGGCGTATGAGGCAGGTTTTGAAGATTTTCGGCGGCGCGTTCCCGCTTTGGATAAAATCCGTTCGGCGCTAGAATGGGAACCAACGACAACACTTAACGACACCATCGATCAGATTATCAGCTATCAGCGCGAGGAGATGCAACACAATGGCGGAGATTAATCGTAAGGAATTGGTTTTGGCGCTGGTGCAGGCGGGTCCCAACCCGCGCCTCGCCGGGGTCGATCTGACCGCGCTCGACATGACGCGCCTCGACTTAAGCGGTTCGAACTTACGCGGCGCAAATCTGCAAGCCAGCACGCTGCGCGAAGCCATTCTGCGCGGCGCAAACTTGTCCTTCGCTAGCCTGATCACGGTGCAGGGCGTCGGCGTCGATTTTGATGCCGCCAACCTCACGGGCGCGAACCTGCAAGCCTCAAATTTGCAAAGCGCGCGCATCACCAACGCCAACCTGAGCAACGCCACGCTCAACGCCGCTAATCTGTTGGGCGCGAATCTCAAGGGCGCGATTGTGAATGGCGTTAAGTTTGACGAGAACACCACCTGGCCCGACGGCAAGAAGGGCAGCCAAAGCAGCCCGACCAACTACATTTAAGCGCTGATTTTTTTCGTATAGGGCGCATGTGATTCGATGCGCCCTAGCGCTTGATCCCCCACAAACTGCCCACATCAGGATAGCCCACCCCACCGCTGGCAGACCATGACGCTATGCGTTACACTCGTGGCAAATGTGACGCAAGGACATCATCATTATGACTGATACGCTGGAGCAGATCGCCGCCGAAGTGCGCGTTTGCACTGCCTGCGATCTGCACCTTAACCGCATCCAAGCCGTGCCGGGCGCGGGCAATCCCAACGCGGACATTCTCTTTATTGGGGAAGGACCCGGCTTTAATGAAGATAAACAGGGTTTACCTTTCGTCGGGCGCAGCGGACAGTATCTCGAAAAGCTGCTAGCGCTGATCGACTTGACGCGCGCCGACGTGTTCATTACCAACGTGGTTAAAAATCGCCCGCCCGACAACCGCGATCCGCTGCCTGCCGAGATTGCCGCCTGTGCGGTTTATCTCGACCGTCAAATCGCCGTGATCGACCCGCTGGTGATCGTCACGTTGGGGCGTTTCAGCATGGCGCGCTACTTCCCGAACAGCAAAATCACGCAGATTCACGGCAAGGCGAAAATTGAAAACGGGCGCGGTTATATTCCGTTGTTCCATCCGGCGGCGGTGCTGCGTAACCCGACGCTTGAGCCGCAGATGCAAGCCGATGTCCGTTCGATTCCGTTAGTGTTGGAGCAGGTACGCGCGGCGCGAACCGGCGAAAACAACCCGAACGCACCCACCACTACGACTCAACAAGACGATGATGCACCACCGATACAGCTTACGCTGTTTTAGAACCACAAGGGATACATAAGCCATGCTTAAGCTCGATCACATGATTCTCGCGGTGAACAATCTCGATCAGGCGGTGGAAAGTTATCGCGCACTCGGTTTTACCGTGATTTACGGCGGCAAGCACGCAAATAATGCCACGCATAATGCGCTGATCTGCTTTCGTGATGGCTCGTACCTTGAATTGATGGCGCTGACGGGTGAAAGCGTCGTGCCAGACATCATCGATTTTGGGCATTTGCTCATGGGTGGTGAGGGCATCGTCGGCTATGCCCTGCTGGTGGATGATCTTTCCGCGCACGCCGAACGCTTACGCGCTGCTGGCTTGACGATCCGCGATCACACGGCGGGCGAACGCCTGCGCGCCGATGGTCAGCAAGTCGCGTGGACGCTGCTGACCACCGAAGAATACGGTTTCGCGCCGCTGCTGCTCCAAGATGTGACGCCGCACAACTTACGCGTGCCAGATGACCGCGACACCACGCACCACGATAACACCGCGTATGGTCTGGCAGGCGTCACGCTGATCAGCGCTGATCCAGAAGCGGACGCGGCACGCTTGGCACTGATTCTCGGCATTGAAGCGAACGGGGATCACACGTTTACGCTCGCTGACGGTGTCTTGATCACGCTCAAGCATTATCCCAATGCCGACGCTGCCCGGCTTGAATCGATCACGCTGCGCTGCATTGATCATTTGCTCGATGAACGCACCGAAGTGCATAACGCTGTGCTTCAGCCGCTGTATCCCGCGTGACATAGTGTTCGCGTGGTTGTTGGGGCAGAAACGCCCCTAGCCTTGCCCACGCGCAGCATCAATCAACTTCAACCACATAACAGCCCCGCGCTGAAGGAGTCGTGCCATGCCACCGAAACTGTACCTCTCGTTGGTCTTTCATAATCATCAGCCGGTGGGCAATTTCGAGAATGTGTTTTCGGAAGCATTCGAGAAGGCTTACCTGCCGCTGGTCGAGCTATACGAACGTCACCCGACGGTCAAGGGCGCGCTGCACTTCACAGGTCCCTTGCGCGATTGGATTCTGCGCCAGCGACAGGGCTTCTTCCCGCGCGTGCGCGTGCTGGTCGAGCGCGGACAGCTTGAGATTCTCGGCGGCGGTTATTACGAGCCGATTCTGGTCATGCTCAGTGATCAAGACAAGATCGGGCAGATGCGGATGCACAGCCAAGCCGTTGAGGACGATTTCGGCGTGCTGCCTGAAGGCACATGGTTAGCCGAGCGCATCTGGGAACCTTCCCTGCCCAAGCCAATCCATGAAGCGGGCTTGAAATATGCTATCGTTGATGACACGCATTTCAACTTTACCGGCATTGACGACGCCGACTTGTTCGGCTACTACATCACGGAAGAACAAGGCTATCCGCTGAACCTGTTCGCCAGCTCAAAAGATTTACGCTATCTGCTGCCGTGGCGCAACGTCGACGAGGTGATCGCGTGGTTGCGCGGTCGCGCCGATGCGCTGCAAGACCCGCTTCAGCCGCCACCGCTGGCATTGATGGGCGATGATGGCGAGAAGTTCGGCATGTGGCAGGGGACGTATCAACTGTGCTGGCAAGAGGGCTACATGGATCGTCTGTTCACCGCGCTCGAAGCCAACGCCGATTGGCTGGAGACGACCACACCCGGCGCGTATATGCACCAGTTTCACGCGCGCGGGCGGGCGTATCTGCCGACGGCATCGTATCTCGAAATGACCGAATGGGCGCTGCCCTCCGCGCGTTTCCATGACATCACCGCGCTGCGCCGCGACATGGAGCGCGAGATCGACATCAAACAGTGGAGCGACCCCGGACGCGCGCAGTATCTCCGCCGCTTGATGCGCTACATGCGCGGCGGCTTCTGGCGCGGCTTCCTGGCGAAGTATCCCGAAGTGAACCACATGCAGAAGCGCGCGCAGTACACCAGTCGCCGCGTTCACGCGCTGCCCGATGGCGGCATCAAGCGCGATGCGCTCAAAAACTTATGGGCGGCACAATGCAACTGCGCCTATTGGCACGGTGTATTCGGCGGCGTGTATCTATTCCACATTCGCGCGGCGAACTATGCCAACATTCTCGAAGCCGAGTCACTGCTGCTGGCGGATACGCTGACCGCCGAACGCATCGACTTTGATCAAGACAGCCGCAGTGAGATCGTGATCAGCGGCAGCCCGTTCACGTTCGTGATCGCGCCTTCAAGCGGTGGCGCGCTGCTCGAATGGGATGATTTGCCGAGTCGCTATAACCTGCTCAACATCATGACGCGCCACGAAGAAGGCTATCATATCAAGCTGCGTGAAGCCGCCGCGCGCAATGAAGTGATCACGCCCAGTATGCCCCAATGGACACAGCCGGAAAATGTGCATACCACGCATGTGCGTGCCAAACAACTGGGCTTGGAACATGCGCTGATCGTCGATTGGCATCGGCGCGGCGCGTTCATCGATCACTTCTTGGGCGAAGATGTCACCCTCGATGCCTTCACCAACGCCGATTACAGCGAAACGGGCGATTTCGTCTTAGGTGAATACAGCGCTGCGCTCGACTTGCAACCGGGAACAGCGTGCGCGGTCACGCTCACGCGCGATGGGCATGTGTGGATCAACCAAGTACATCAGCCGATCCGCGTGCAAAAAGTGCTGTCTGTCGAAAAAGGCGAGCGCGCCTTCAAAGTCGAATACAGCGTGACCAACCTCTCGACCGATGCACTAACGCTGCGCTTTGGCGTCGAAACGGTGTATGGTTTCGACGGTGGCGACACGTCCGAATGTTATCTGGCATTTCCGAGCGGCGACATCACCGGCTTGGGGATGCAAGGCGAAACGCCGGATGTCAGCCATTATCGCGTGGCGACCAAGATTCGCGGCTTTGAAGTCGGCGTTGAATCGGCGCAAACGGGCGATCTGTGGCGCTTCCCGCTTGAACCCGTGACCATGAGCGAAGCGGGTTACGAACGCATCCATCAAGGGACGGTGCTGCTGCACCTGTTCACGCTCGATCTCGCGCCTGCCGCGTCATGGACGAACACCTTCCGCCTGAAGATTGAGGATTTATAGGCGCAGGTCAGCGTGGCAAAAGATCAGCCGCACGCCACTTGTAACTCGACCATGTTCTGTTACCATCCTCACTTCATAACAGGGGGTGAGGCATGACACCTGAAATCGCGCTGATGCTGGCGATCATTGTGGGCGCATTGGCATTATTCGCATCCGAGCGCTTTCCGGCTGATATTGTGGCGCTCGGCGTGATGCTGGCGATCATCCTCACGGGGTTGTTGCCACCGGAAGAAGCTTTTCAGGGTTTTGGCAGCAGCACAGTCATGATGATTCTCGGCTTGCTGATCATGACGGCGGCGCTCAACCGCACGGGCGTGATCGATCTGGTCGGGCGGCAGTTGGTGCGCTTCATGGGGGCAAGCCAAGAACGCACGTTGGTCGTGATCATGAGCGCGGCGGGCGGCTTAAGCTCGTTCATGAGCAACGCCGCATCGACCGCATTTTTTCTGCCGTTGGTGATCCGCCTCGCGCGGCGCAGCAATTTCAGCGTGTCGAAGCTGCTGCTGCCGATGGCGTTTGCAACCCAGCTTGCCAGTTCGGTTACGCTGGTGGCATCATCGACCAACTTGGTCGTCAGCGGCGTGATGGTGCGTTATGGTTTGGAGCCGCTGGGCGTGCTGGAAATGCTGCCCGTCGGGTTGCCCATTTTAATCGCGGGCATCCTCTATATGCGCTTCATCGGCGTGCGCTTAATTCCGGATCGCACACCTGTGAATGCGGGTGATGGCGTGAATCGGCGCATCTATGTGACCGAAGCGCTGATCCTGCCCGATTCACCGTTGCACGGCAAAACGCTGATGGAAGCCGCCTTCGGGCGTGATCTCGATCTTACCGTGCTGCGCGTGCTGCGCGGGGCGCAGTATCTACGCGCCGACCCTGACTTGCAACTGGCGCAAAATGATCTGCTGGTGTTGGCGTGCGCGCGCGACGATGTGTTGAAGCTCAAGAATTTGCGCGGGGTGGCGATCAAAGAGGATACCAAGCCGCTGGACGCGCAGTTCGGCGGCGATCTGCGTGTGTCTGAAACGCTGATCAGCCCCGACTCGCTGCTGATCGGGCGCACACTGCGCGGAGTGCGTCCGCGCGCGCTGTATGGCTTTCAAGTGTTGGCGATTCAGCGGCACGGCGAGCCAATCCCGCGCAAGCTGAGCGAAGTGCGGATGCAGTTGGGTGATGTGCTGCTGGTGCAGGGCGACCAGGCGAACATCGAAGCGTTAGAGCAAAACGGCATGTTCCGCATTTTGACCAGCGAGCTCGATGATCTACGCCCCGACTTGCGGCGCGCGCCGCGCGCGATTGTGATCTTCGTGGGCATGTTGACGCTGGCGTTCTTCGGCGTGCTGGCGCTGCCCGTCGCCATGTTATGCGGCGCGGTGCTGGCGGTGGTCACGCGCTGCATCACGCCGGAAGAAGCCTATCGACAGGTCGAATGGAAAGCGCTGATCCTGATCGGCAGCATGTTGGCGTTGGGCATTGCGATGGAAACCAGCGGCACGGCGCAGTTTCTCGCGGGGGGCTTTATCAATGTTGTGGGCGGCGCCTCACCCGTGCTGTTGATGGGATCGTTCTTTGTGCTGACCGTAATCCTCACGCAACCGCTGAGCAATCAGGCGGCGGTGGTGGTGGTGCTGCCGATTGCGCTGCAAACCGCGCTGCAATTGGGTTTAGACCCACGTGCGTTTGCGATTATGGTGGGCGTGGCGGCAAGCTGCGGATTCTTGACGCCGCTTGAACCCTCCTGCGTGATGGTGTATGGGGCGGGGCGCTATCGCTTCATGGACTTTGTGCGCGTGGGCGCGCTGCTGACCGTGATTATTTTCGTCATCGTCATGCTGATCGTGCCGGTGGTGTGGTCACCGCTGCCCGTTTAGAGAAAAGAGAATCCCTATGTCACAAACGCATCCTTTAGCGGATCGCATCCGTCCTGAAGCGCTGACCGAGTTTGTCGGGCAGGAACATCTCGTCGGTGCGGGCAAGCCGTTGGCGCAAGCGTTAGCGCGCAGCGCGCTGCAATCGATGATCTTCTGGGGACCGCCCGGCGTGGGTAAAACGACGCTGGCGCGCATCATGGCGCGCGGAACCGGACGCGCCTTTCACGAATTGTCGGCAGTATCGGCGGGCAAAGACGATATACGCAAGATCATCGACGGCATTAAGCGCACGCAAAGCCCGCAGCGCGATTTGTTTTCGCTCAACGACGAACCCGCGTCCAGCCTTGCGCCTGTGCTGTTTCTGGATGAGATTCACCGCTTCAATAAGGCACAGCAGGATTATCTGCTGCCCTACGTCGAAGATGGCACGCTGATCCTGATCGGCGCGACTACCGAGAATCCGTCATTTGAGGTGATCCCCGCGCTGTTGTCGCGCGCGCGCGTGTTCGTGTTAAATCCGCTGACGCCCGATCATGTGAGCGCGATCCTCACGCGCGGCGCGGCGGAACTCGACATCACGCTCGAAGATGAGGCGCGCGCCTTCCTGATCGATTACGCGGGTGGCGATGCGCGCCAAGCGCTTAACCTGTTGGATGCAGCGATCGCCTTGTATGGCACGGCGCTGACGCTGGAAAACTTGCAGAACACCGCGCAAACGCGCCATCTGCGTTATGACAAGCACGCCGACGAGCATTACAACACGATCAGCGCGTTCATCAAGAGTATGCGCGCGTCGCACGTCGATGCCGCGTTGTATTATCTGGCGCGGATGGTCAGCGCGGGTGAAGACCCGAAGTTCATCGCGCGGCGCATGATCATTTTCGCCAGTGAAGATGTGGGCGTCGCGGACGCGAACGCGCTCAATGTGGCGGGAGCGGTCTTTCGCGCGGTGGAAACCATCGGCTATCCCGAATGTCAGATCAATCTGGCGCATGGTGTGGTCTATCTCGCCAGCGCGCCCAAAAGCCGCCACTCGTATACCGCCTACTTCAAAGCGCTGGATACGGTTAATCGCACGGGCGACCTGCCCATTCCGCTGAAGTTACGCAACGCACCAACCGGACTCATGCGTTCCGTCGGTTATGGGCAGGGCTACGATTATTACGACGATGTTGATCTGCTGCCCGAAGCGCTGCGCGATCAGCGCTTTTACGAACCGCCCACCGATGCAGAAAGCGGATCATGACCACACCGTTTGGCTTTTTCGATCTGGTGGAAACGCTGCCGCAAGCGGGCTGCGCCCTGTGTAACCTGCTGCTGCGCGATGTGGATCGGCAGCTCGATTCGATCCTGTATGAGTTTGTGACCGAACCCAAAATGCAGCGGACATTTCGCGCCAGTCGCGGCTTATGCAACGAACACGGCGCGCGCCTGCTGGAAACGGGTAACGCGCTGAGCGTGGCGGTGCTGTATGAGCGCGTGATCGAAGAAGCGCTGGCGGTGATCGATGGCGCGGCGAATACGTCCAAGCCGCGCAAATGGCTGAACAACACGCCCGATGGCGCGGTGCTAGCAGCAGCGTTAGCGCCCAATCAAGCGTGCGTCGCCTGCGCCGCCATGAACGAGAACGAAGCGCGTTATGTCGCCATTTTCAGCGAATACAGCGCCGATGAACGCCTGCACGATGCCTACACCACCTCGCACGGGTTATGCCTCAAGCATTTTCGGCGCGTGCTAAGCGCGACGCGCGATCCGCAACGTGCCCGTCAAATCGTGGAAATGCAAAAAGCGATCTGGGAACGCCTGCGCGCTGAACTCAACGAGTTTATGCGTAAGTACGATGTGAATCACGCCGCTGAAGCAATGGGCGCGGAAGCCGATAGCTGGCGGCGCGCACTGACACAAGTCGGCGGCGCGCGCGGCGTGTTCCCCATGCGCGATCGCGCCCGCGATCGCACGGACGAATGAGCGTACATCGGGGCGGACTCAATGGTTTTTTGAGCCATGCCGCCCGAACGAGTATCATCATGGGCGTGAACTAATGGCTATGGATAACGAAAGGTGACTCTTGTGGAATATCGTCGTTTAGGGAAATCAGGTTTACAGGTCAGCGTCTTATCGTTTGGCGCATGGGTAACGTTCGGCACGCAGCTTGATGTCGATGGTGCGCTCAAGATCATGAGTGCGGCGTATGAACGCGGCTGCAATTTCTTCGACAACGCCGAAGCCTACGCGCGCGGTCAAGCCGAAGAAATCATGGGGGAAGCGCTGCAACAATCGGGCTGGCGGCGCGATAGCTACATCGTGTCGAGCAAGGTGTTCGGCGGATCAGTGACGAATCCATCCCCGATTCAACGCGGTTTGTCGCGTAAGCACATTTACGAAGCCGCTTATCAAGCGCTGGATCGCTTGCAGTGCGAGTATCTCGACCTGTATTTCTGTCACCGCCCCGATCCGCACACGCCGATTGAAGAAACCGTGCGCGCCATGACCGAGTTGATCATTCGCGGCGATGTGCTGTATTGGGGAACGAGCGAATGGTCTGCCACACAGTTGATGGAAGCGTATGCCGTCGCGCGTGATTACGACTTGATCCCGCCAACGATGGAGCAACCGCAGTACAACATGTTCCACCGCTACCGCGTCGAAGTCGAATATGCTCGGCTGTATCACCACGACACCATCGGCTTAGGCACAACCGTCTGGTCGCCGCTGGCAAGTGGCTTGCTGACGGGCAAGTATAACGACGGCATTCCCGAAGACAGCCGCCTCAACCTGCCTGATTACGAGTGGCTGAAAGCGCGCTTGACAGGCGAAGAAGGTCAGCAGAATCTCGTCAAAGTCAAAGAGCTGGCAACCATCGCCGCCGATCTCGGCACGACCCTGCCCAAGTTAGGCTTGGCGTGGTGCATCAAAAATCCGCATGTCAGCACGGCGATCACCGGCGCATCGAAAGTCTCGCAGGTGCAGGAAAACTTCGACGCGCTCGATCTCGTGCCGCAGCTCACGCCCGATGTGATGGAACGGATCGAAGGCGTGCTGAACAATAAGCAGACGACGGTTTACGGCGCAAGCTAAGGACACACACGCACACATCATGACGAAATCAGCCTTGATGTTCGTCGGCGGTTGGGACGGTCACGAGCCGTTCCAAACCGCTGATTTATTCGCGGGTTTGCTGCGCGCGCAAGATTTCACGGTCGAGATCAGCGATACGCTCGATGTGCTGCTCGACACGGATCGCCTGCGCGCGCTCGATCTGATCGTCCCCGTGTGGACGATGAGCAAGATCACGCCCGAACAGGTCACCAGTTTGCTGACCGCCATTGCCAGCGGCGTCGGCGTGGGTGGATGGCACGGCTGTATGGCGGATTCCTTCCGCGACAGCACCGATTATCAATTCATGGTTGGCGGGCAGTGGGTGGCGCATCCCGGCGGCATCATTGATTACACCGTGCAGATCGCGCGGCACGATCACCCGATCACGGCGGGGCTGAACGACTTCGCCATGCACAGTGAGCAGTATTACATGCACGTTGATCCGTCGAATCAGGTGTTGGCGACAACAACATTTAACGCCGATCATCACGACTGGATCGACGGCACGCTGATGCCCGTCACATGGACGCGATCATGGGGTGCGGGCAAGGTGTTTTATAGTTCGTTGGGGCATGTGCTGCGCGATTTTGACGTGCCTGAAGCCCGCGAGATGGTGCGGCGCGGTCTGTTATGGGCGGCGCGGTAGGCGTATGAACGATCACCAGCGCGATCAGTGGGTTGGTCGCGCTGGTGAATTTAGGTCTGATGTGACAATTTGCTGTCGTCCGCGCGGATGAAGTCGAGCGATTCGGATTCTTCATCCTGTCACGGCGGAGTCAGAGTGATGCCCGGCGTTCGCGTTTGCCAATATTCGAAATTTGGCGCGAGTGTGGGTGGATCGTCAAAAGTCATAAATGGCACATAACCACAATCCCAATCGCGCGTGAGTGAGTTATAAATACAGGCTCTGTACCCCCATCGATCAGCTGACGCTACATACGCGAATCGATAACTATTTTCCCCACGCCTGTAAAACCATTCCCAGAATGTCGGTGGTTCGCGCAGATCGTCAATATAGTTGGGGACAAGTTCCTCAAGCGTTTCGGGGTATTCACCGTGATCAGCTTGATAGGCTTCTATTGCATTCGCCACCAAACGCATATCTTCGAGCAACCGCACTTGTCTAGGGTTGAAATAGATTACGACGAAAACGATTAAGGGCAGACCAACGCCAACAATCGCTGCAAATAATCTGCGTCGTTTAGGCGTTAAAACAACCATGCCCGCGCCACTTGAGAACACAATAATGATCGCTAGTAGTGCATTTGGATTTGTGAAATCGGTTAACGGGATCGAATCGCCATCTGATGCACGCAATACAAAGCCAGTCAGCACGTAGGCGATCAGGGCGATCAGAAACCACCCACCGCCATCCAGTTCGTTTTTGCGAATTCCCTGACCAAACGCGATGACACCTAATAAGGGCAGTCCAATGGTAAACGGTATGCAACACAGAATTTCCATGTTTAGCGCCTTGCGGAACGCTCCACCAGATATAATACCGCCGCCCCGTTTCCCTCACATCCGCAGCGCCGTGACCACGTCGATCACCTGTGCGGCGAGATCGTAACGTCCGAACGCCGGAATGATATACGCCCCCTGCACATAATCTTGCAGATCACGCAGCAGACTTTGCGCGATGATCACGCCTTCCTGCGCCGCCTGATCGCCCGCGTTCGCCATCCGTTCGAGGATCGCGGGCGGAATATCGATGCCGGGAATCTCGTTGTCGATATAGCTGGCATGGCGCGCGCTGAACAGCGGCATCACCCCCATGATCACGGGCAGTTTGAGCGCCTCACCCGCTAATTCCTCATAACGCCGCAGGAAGTTTTCCGCCAAAAGCGGATCGAACACGGGTTGACCGAGCGCAAAATCCGCGCCCGCGTCGATCTTCTTGCGTAGCAGGTCAATCTCTTTGTCAACATCCGCCGCGCCCATGTTCAGCGCACAGCCGACCGTGAAGCTGGTCGGCTGACCGAGCGAGTTCCCCGCTTGATCGCTGCCCTGATTCATGCGCTGCTTGACCAGCCGAATTAGCGCGCTCGGCGCGATGTCGAAGTTATCCATCGCGTCGGGATAATCGCCAATGCGCGTGGGATCACCCATGCACACGAAAATGTTACGCAAGCTGAGCGCGTGCGCACCCAGTAAGTCGCCCTGCACGCGCAAAAGGTTGCGTCCGCGCGTCGGGAAATGCAGCACCGTTTCCATGCCCAAGCGATTTTGCAGCAGGTTGCACACCGCCCACGGACTCACGCGCATCCGTGCGGTGGGGCTGTCCGCGATGTTCAGCACATCCGCGCCCGCGTCGCGCAGCATGGCGGCGGAGTCGATCGTCTTATCGAGATTGTGCGAACGCGGCGGATTCATCTCCACGCTGATCACGAACGCGCCCGACGCCAGCTTGAACGCGAGTTCAGTCGGGCGATCAGGTGCAGCGTGATCATCATCGGCGTGCGGCTCGAACACATTGATCACAGGCAGCGGACGCGCAGGATCATCGAGCGCGGCGCGCATGGCGGCGATGTGCGCGGGTGTCGTGCCGCAGCAACCGCCGATCAATACCGCACCTTGCGCTTTGAAAGTCAGCGCATAATCGGCAAAATATTCGACCGTCGCCGGATACATGGTGCGCCCGCCGACCGTCTGAGGATAGCCCGCGTTGGGCATGGCGGAATAACGCGCGTCGGGGGCAGCCAGACGCATCGCGCTTAACACCCGCGAGATTTGCACGGGCCCCCCCGAACAATTCACGCCGACGACCTGCACGCCCGCCTCACGCAGCGCTCGCGCCACCGCGCCGGGCATGTGTCCGCTGATGGTGCGATCATCGTGGGTGAAGGTCATCTGCGCGATAATCGGCAGATCAGGCGCGGCGGCGTGCGCGGCTTCGATGGCGATCAGCAGTTCGTTGAGATCGGTAAATGTCTCGAACTGGATCGCGTCAGCGTCACGCAGCGCGCTGATCTGCTCGTGGAATACGTCGAACGCATCTTCGCGCTTGAGCCGTCCATAGGGCTGCACGCCCACACCCAAGGGGCCCACCGAGCCGATCACGTAAGCGGTGCGTCCGCTTTCCGTGATCGCAGAGCGCGCCAACTGCACGCCCGCTTGATTGATGGCGAGCAGTTGATCATCCAAGCCGTGATCCGCCAGCTTGAGGCGATTTGCGCCGAAAGTATTCGACTCGATGGCGTCTGCGCCCGCCGCCAGATAATCGGCATGAATCGCACGGATCACGTTGGGGCGCGTCAAGTTCAACTGCTCGAACACGCCATCCATGGGAACGCCGCGCGCGTGCAGCAGCGTCCCGGTTGCGCCATCGGCAAGAATGGGACGCGGATCGTTCAGGCGTTCGCGGAAAGTGGGCATGGGGTTATCCTTCGCGTTTCGACTCAATTCACACAATTCGCATACAAAATGATCTGAGTGCCGATGCCATCTTCCGCGCGAATGACCGACCAATCGACGCGCGCAACGCGCCGCCCGAATGTGGTCACCAGATCGCCGCTTTGCAGGCTTTCGCGCAAAAATGTTCCCGTCGTCACGCCATACCACGAGCGTACAGCGTCCGGCTGATCATCCGAATACAGCACCATCGTCGTGATACCCATGCCAAACGGACTAATGAAGTTGTGCGTTTGCGCCACCACTTCCGCACCGGGGTAAACGGGTAAACGCTGCGGCAGATAGGCTGAACACACAGCATTGACTGTCAGAAAAGCGCTGCTGCTGCACACAATTGTAGCGATCACAATCACGAGACAGCCCACTAAGGGGCGACTGCGTCCACGTTCCAAGTTGATTCACGCTTTCTATTCATCTTCATCCAATATGTGGCTTATTCCACCCAAATACGGTGGAAGCTCAGATAAAAACTTAAGATCATCCTTTTCAGACTGAGTAAGTTCACGAGAAATATAAGGGGATAATTCGTATAGAAAGATAAGCAACTTTTGCAAAGCGTTTTGTGTAAACTTCACTTCACCATGCCATAATGTTCTAATAATTGACAAAGCAAATTCAACATAGACTGTAGGGATTTTCAAAATGTGTAGATCTTCCCAAGAATCATATGCTTCAGGGTATAAAACTCTATATTGTGCTTCTAGTGGATTAGTACAACGTTTATGCACCCAATATACGTCAAACCACGTTGTAATCTCTGTATCTTCTTCATCTTGCCGCCAAAAGATTAAATTACCTGAGTATTCATAAGTTCCATCTTGTTTGCGTGGGAACAGGTCCTTTTCACAGTATGCACATTTCAAACCCTCAGTTTTCCTCAATAACTTCGCCGGAATTGGATGCTCCTGTTGCCACTTCTGAAATGAAATCGGAAAATAACGTTTTGCCAAAACTGCTCCATTAGAATTAGATAATAAATCACTTTCTATTCTATTTGAGTCAAATACAGCCATCTCAATTTTTTCAGTCTTTTGCAGCCCACTAAGTTTTGAAGAAAGCGCGTTAGATGGAAGTGTCGAATAGAATCCGATAAAACCCTCACAGTCATGACTTCTGACGCGATCTAAAACATTGATTTCAGCGTCTACACCTACAGAATTACCACTATGGGCTTTATGTTTACAACTCACAAGCCATTTGATTTTGGTTTCACCTGTTATACCCGTTCGTGTTTCCTGTACTAGTAAATCTAAACCCCCATCTGCCCCACGACTGGGGGGACGAAGAATCTCGAAGCCAAATATTTCTAGAAAGTCCCTGGCGAACAACTCAAATTGATCTTGGTTTCCAGATGCAATATGCGCTTCAGGAATTTCTTTGAAATCTAATACAGCCATGTTCAATCCTTTGTAGAGAGCGTGAAGTTCACGCTCTCTATGTGATAACATTACGCCTTTTCGATTTGCTCGACGCGATCCACGCCCACGTTGAAGTATTTCGCGTCGGGATGATGCGTGATGATCGCCGCCGTGCTTTGTTCGGGAATCCACTGGTAAGACGGCGACAGCGTCATGCCAATTTCAGCGACGGCGTTAGGCAGCAGGCGCAGCACCGTTTGATGATCGCTCAAGTCGGGGCAAGCGGGATAGCCCCACGAATAACGCTTGCCTTGATCATCCGCAATGCCAAAGCCACGATTGATGACTGCCTGATGCACATAGCTGGCGGTCGCTTCGGCGGCTTGCACGGCTAACCCGTGAAAGAAGTAGGCTTCGCTGTAGTTGTCGGCGTTTTGCAAACGGTCGAAGGTCTCGCTGGCGACCTGCCCCACCGTGACCACTTGCAGCGCCACCGCGTCAATCATGCCGGAGTCGACAGGCGCGAAATAATCGCTGATACACAGATGCTCGCCATAAGGCTGACGCGGGAAGGCGAAGCGCGCGATCTCGCTGCGTTCGTTTTGCTCACCACGCACGAACGGTTCAGGATCGTAAATCACCAGATCATCGCCGTCGCGGTTGGCGGGAAAATAGCCATAAACCGCTTGCGGCAACAGCGTTTTGTCGCGCAGCGCAGCGCGGCTCATCTGATCAAGGCGCGTTTCAAACTCGGCTTGGAGGCGCGTCCAGTCGTCGCCGTGCGTGTTCCCCGCGCCCCAACTCAAGCGGAACAATTCCGGCTTGTGCAGATAACGCAGCACGATTTCGAGCGGCATCGAGCGGATCGTGCGCGCGCCCCAGAACGGCGGCGTGGGAATATTCGGCGCTGGCTTGACCGTACTCGCGCCGTTGAGCGTCCGCGCGCGCCGCACAGGAACGGGCTTATCGAGTTCGGCGTAGGCTTCGGCTTGCACCCGCTCGATCAGATCGGCGCGCTTGGCGGGATCAATCAGCGTGTCCATGATGTCCAAGCCTTCAAACGCATCCTTGCAGTAGAACACGCCGGGGGCATAAGGCGCGTCGGTGTCATCGAGAAACATCACGCGCCGCCCGAATTTGCGATTGATCGCCGCGCCGCCGATCAGCACGGGAAACGCCAGATCACGC
Organism: Anaerolineae bacterium; assembly: GCA_041737735.1. Classification (GTDB taxonomy): domain Bacteria; phylum Chloroflexota; class Anaerolineae; order Aggregatilineales; family Phototrophicaceae; genus Flexifilum. Next base: position 28,869 of record JBGSRB010000435.1, read on the forward strand.
CGCGCCAACTCGTTGACCACCAGCGGCATCTGCTTGCTGGTGCTGACCAGCAGCGCCGATAACCCGATGGCGGTGGCGTTATGCGCGACCGCCTGCTCGATGATCGTGTTCACGGGAACCTGCTTACCCAGGTCATGCACGGTGTAGCCGTTGTTGCTCAGAATGGTTTTGACCAAGTTCTTGCCGATATCATGCACATCGCCGTAGACAGTCGCCAATACAACCGTGCCTTTGGTCGAACCTGCGAGCTTCTCCATGAAGGTTTCGAGATAGGCGACGGTCTTTTTCATGACTTCGGCGCTTTGCAGCACGAACGGCAAAATCAGTTCGCCTGCGCCGAATTTATCCCCGACTTCCTTCATGGCGGGCAGCAGCACGTTGTTCAACACGCCGACCGCATCCTGCCGCGTAAGCGCATCATCGATCAGGCGTTCGACGCCCTCTTTCTTGCGATGCAGAATTTGCCAATGCAGCGCTTCCTCGGCGCTCATGTCAGCCGTGGGATCGACCGCTTCCGCGCCTGCAAGCTGCACATCGTTCTGCTCGAAGTATTGAATGAAGCGTGGCAGCGCATCCTGATCGCTGTTGAAGATCAGGTCATTGACCAGCTTGCGTTGGTCTTCAGGAATTTCGGCGTAAGGCGTGATGTGCGCCGGATTGACAATCGCCATATCCAAACCCGCCGCCACCGCGTGATACAAAAATACGCTGTTCAGCACGCCGCGCGCCGCGGGACTCACGCCGAACGACACATTGCTGACGCCGAGCGCGGTCATCACGCCGGGGATGCGCTGCTTGATCAAGCGGATGCCTTCGAGCGTTTCCACAGCATCATTGCGCAGTTCTTCCTGTCCGGTGGTCAGCGGAAACGTGAGTGCGTCGAAGATCAAGTCTTCCGGCGCTAAACCGTATTCATCGACCGCGATCCGCGTGATGCGCTCGGCAATCGCCAACTTACCCTCACGGGTGTGCGCCATACCAACTTCGTCGATGGTCATGCTTAACACGCCCGCGCCATGTTTCAGCGCGATGGGCAGCACCTGGTCGATGCGTTCGCGCCCATTTTCCAAGTTGTTGCCGTTGATGATCGCCCGCCCCGGATACACGCTCAGGGCGGCTTCCGCGACTTCCGGTTCGGTCACGTCGATGATCAGCGGCGCTTCCACGCTCATCGCCAGCTTCTTGACCAGCGTTTGCATCTGCAAGGCTTCGTCGGCGCGTTCGGTCAGCGCCACGCACACATCGAGCATGTGCGCGCCGCGTTCGACCTGTTCCAGCGCAATCGGGATCACGCTGTCGTAGTCGTCGTTGATCAGCAAGCGCTTGACCTTACGGCTGCCCTGCGTGTTGACACGCTCACCGATCATGGTCGGACCCGGATTCTGGATCATGGGGGTGGCGCGCATGTTGCTGCTGGCTTGCGCGGCATACTCCACCGGACGCATCTGCGGCGCTGTTCGGTGCGCGCGCCCGTCGATCAAGTCCTGATGCGCATGACCATGCACCTTGCGATACAGCAGATCGAGATGTTCCGGCTGCGTGCCGCAGCACCCGCCGACTACACCCACACCCCAACGGGTGAACTCCGCCACCATCGCGCTGAACGGTTCCGGCTCCATCGGGTAGACGGCTTCGCCATCGACGTTGATCGGCAGTCCGGCATTGGGCAGAATCGAGATCGGCAACGGCGAGTTTTCCACCAAATACTTGACCGGCTCGCGCATATATTCAGGCCCGGTCGAGCAGTTCAAGCCGATCACGTCGATGGGCAGGGCTTCGAGCGTGGTCAAGGCGCTGGCAATATCCGTGCCGAACAACATACGCCCGCTGACATCAAGCGTAACCTGCACCTGAAGCGGAACGCGCACGCCCGCATCTTTGAAATACTGGTTGATGCCCCAGATCGCCGCCTTGACTTCGAGAATGTCTTGGCTGGTTTCGAGCAGCAGCAGATCAGCGCCGCCTTCGACCAAACCGCGCGCCTGCTCGTAAAAAATCTGCGCCAGTTCGTCAAAGGTGATGTTGCTCAAGTCGGGATCGTTCCCGCTCGGCAGCTTGCCGGAGGGTCCCATTGATCCCGCTACAAAGCGCGGGATGCCCGTTTCACGCGCGAAACGGTCGCACACCTCACGCGCCAATTGCGCCGCCGTGTGATTGATGGCGTAAGCCTGCTCGCTCAAGCCGTATTCGGTCAGCGTGAGCGGGTTACTGCGGAACGTGTCGGTTTCGACCACTTCCGAGCCTACTGCCAAAAATGAAGCGTGAATTTCCGCGATCACATCGGGGCGCGTGATCACGAGATAATCGTTACAGCCGTTGTACTGTTCGCCGCCGAAGTCGTCAGCGGTCAGGTTATAGCGCTGGATACTCGTTCCCATCGCGCCGTCGAAGATCACCACGTGATCGGCGATGGCATCGAGATAACGGCGATTGGTAAAGATGCGCTGCGTGTGGCGTTGAGTCACGGGTTACCCTCTCTCGTCATTTCGGATTATCTTCATTGGGCGTTGATTGAGGCGCGTTCGCGCTCTGGTTCTGATCGCGGCGGGCGCGCAGTTCGTCTTTGCGTTGTTTAAGCGACTTGAAATAATCCGACTCGCTGATCTCTTCAACGGCGCGGTTGCGTCTGGTTTCATCGACCTGAATATTGAGCAGTTCGAGATCACGACGCATTTGCTCAAGCCGCTGCTGAATCTCGTCTGCCATGCGCCGGATCAATTGGGCGGTCATGCCTAGCTCGTCAGTACGCTGAGACAGCGCGCTGATGCTGACATAAGCGGGCGAATTAGGCGTCAGCTTATCATCCCCAACCAGCTCCGCCAGTTCACCGATGCGCGCGGCGGGACGGATGACCGCACGCCGCAGCAGGAAGTTCACGCTTAGAATCACGCCGCCGAAGATCGCGCAGTAGATCGCTATCGTCGTAATCGACAATTGCAGCGCCTCGTTCAACACGTCGCGCGCAGGAACGTAGACCGTTTGCGCGGCGACGATCTCGCCCATCTGCCAGCCGAAGCCGTTTTCACTGCCATAGGTGTTGATCAAACTGACGGGCGCATTGACCGGATCACCATGACAGACCAAACACGCCTGCGAGTTGATCGCTAGCGGGCGCATACTGTAAAAAACCTGCTCGCCGCTGCGCGTGGTAAAACCGGAAAGCTCGTCCAGACTGGGGTCGGCGCGAAACTGTTCGATCATCGTGCGCTCAAAATCGGTGGCACGGTCACGCATGTTGGTGGGGTTCAGGGTCGCTTCTTTGTACAAGTAGCTGCGATACTCATCTCCTTGACGAAAACTGTCGAACACCTCACGCGCGCTGAAGGCAGGCACACTTTCAGGCACAAACACCACGCCCGATGCAACTTCGTCTTCCAGCAGCGGGTTGATGTGAGCGCTGGTGTAAGCGCGCACGGCGTTCATGGTTTCGATCAATAACTGTCCCCGATAGGCAACATTCGCCTGCACCTGACTCGACATCACGTTAAACAGCACCAACCCCGTGATGACGATGCCGATCAGGAAAAAGCTGAGCAGGAGCAAGGTGAACTTGGTACTCAGGTTAAAGCGACGCATCAATTATGCAACCTCAATCTTAAACAACGTTGGTTTCGATGGATGTTCGTTGGCAATGTGATGTTACTCGCTTCCACATCTAACCAAGTCTGGTGTTTTCTGAAAAAAACAAAAATGCCGCTTCCACATCAGGAAAACGGCATGAGCAGTCAGGTTCAGATCATGCTCATCGCTCAGACGTTTTGCCTGACGGAATTGGCACCTTCCCGACGCTTCGGGGGCTGCCGCGCGTTCGTAGAGCCGTATCTCTCCCGCGCTCATGATGAGTTAACGTCATGGTAGCATAACGAATCACGCGCGTCAAGCTGATCGCGCCGAGCGCGGTTTAGCGCAAACCAGCCATCAACGTATCGATGAAAATATCTGCGATCTGCGCGCCATTCAAGCGTCCGTCGGGACGATACCACACACCCACCCAATTCTGCGCGCCCAACAACAGCTTGGTGACCATGCCCGCATCCAGTGGACGCAGCACGCCTGCCATGCAGCCCGCTTCGATCACCGTTTGGAACAACTCCTCAAAATAATCGCGCCGTGCGAAGAAGGCATCACGCCGCGCGATCAGGTCAGCGTAAGCGGCGCGCTCATCGCGGCTGGCGCGCGCGTTCGGCGCTTTGATCTGGCGCAGCGCGTGCAGCTCAAACACCATCGCCGCAGCGACAGCGGGATTCTCGGTCACGGCGATGATGTGCGCGCTGATCATGCCACGCAGTTGCGCCAATGGATCAAGCGTGCTGTCGTTCACGAACACTTCTAAGCGTTTGATCGCATCTTCCAAGCCGAATTCCAGCACCGCCAGCACCAGCGCATCTTTATTGCGAAAATGATGATACAGGCTGGCGGCAGTCAGGTTGACTTCGGCGGCGATGGCGTGCATGGTGGCGGCTTCATATCCGCCACGCCGCAGCACATCGGCGGCGGCGGAAATAATGGCGGCGCGATTGACTAATTGATCAGCGGGTTTCCGTGCCATAACGCTCGCTTCGATGAAGGATGCAATAAAGTGAGCATAAAAGAGTTTCACTGGCTTTGCCAAGCGCCAATTCCAGCCCACGCGGACTCATGCGGCAATTCGAGCGCGCACAATCCACCCAAAGATTAGGGCGCGACGCACCCAGGAGCGAATTTCAGGCGTATAATCAGGTTATTGTATTGGTCACTTTAGGGAGTCTTCGATGCGTATTTTGGTGATTGTTGTATCCGTGTGTTTACTTGTGTTTGCAGGCGCGGCGAGCGCGCAAACGGTTCCGGTGGTGTGCGGCGGCTTGAATGATGCCGACTGCGCCATCCTCACCCGTGCGAATGAGCAGACGCTCACGCTCGACGCAGCATCGTTCAGCATGACCATGAACATGCGTGTGCAGGACAGATTTGAGAACATCAACATTGATATTTACGCCGATGGCGCGTTCGATGGCGCGACCGCCGTCGCCACGCCCGATCCAATGGCGATGATGAATACCACCGCGCAGTTCGATTATCTGGTTGAAGTGCTGCGCGCCGCCAATGCCAACTTGAACATGACGATCACGCTGCCCGATGGCGCGCTGCCCAGTGAAAATAAGCTCGATCTCAATTTAGTGTTGGTCGATGGCTTCGGCTATGTCGATTTTGATGGCTTGCAAGCCGCGATCAACGATCCGTCGCTCAGCGGGTGGGGTGGCATCGATCTGGCGAGCTTGCTTGAAGAGTTTATCAGCGAGTTTGGTCCAATGCTCGACATGCAAATGGACACCACGGGACAGATCGACCCCGAACTGCTGGAAACCTTCACTGATCCCACCTTTTTGGAGGATGTTGTCACCTTCACGCGCACCGATGACGGCAGCGGCAATCTCGCCGTGTTCAGCGCCGATTTCGATTTCGTCGCGCTGTATGCTGCGCCCGCTTTCCGTTCGTTGATGCTTCAGCAGCTTGAGGCGCAAGGTTCGCCCGTGACCGAAGCGGAATATGACGAACTCATCGGCATGATGACGACGCTGTTTGAAGGGGTCACCTTCACATTTGAGCAGTCGATTGATCTCACCAGCGGCTTCTTGACGGGCATTCACATGGATATGGTGTTCGATGGCGCCAGCTTCGGCGAGGTGGGCAGCAGCGCAGAGTTCAGCATTGTGGTCGATTACGCTGACTTCAACGACGCGCCCGCGATCACCGCGCCGGCGAACGCGGCAATTCTGCCCTACGAGACGCTGATCGGCATGTTGATGGGCGGCGCGGGCGCAAATTTCTAGCCCATCCGCACGCATAAAGGGCAACCTGTAGCACTCAATAACGGGGCTTGGCTGATGATGCCAAGTCCCGTTTATTCTCTCAGCTCGCGGCATCAGCGGGAGCGGCGAATCGCGGGAACAACCCATCGGGATCATCAATCGTATCCCACGCGCTGGTGTCGAACCCGCGCTCACGGCATTCGATGTGCGGCTGATGCACCACTTTGGCGCGGTCGGAAAACTCGCGGAACTCCGTTTGGGCGGAACCAAACACGCTCCAAGTCATCATGCCTGTTGCACAATTGACATACAGTTCAATGATGTTCCCGCGACTGTACATGCCTTCTGACGTGGTGTACATCTCGGAATAATTAATCGGTGTGCCAGTCCAACCCGCATACGGATACTCATACCCGCCTGTGGTTTCATCAAAAGCATTGATGTCTGCTGCCAAACCCACCACGATGTAAACCAGTGCCACCGCCCCAACGAATGCGAAAAAACCAATGAGTACGCGCAAAACCGGGTGCAGTCGGCGGCGCTTGTCTACAATTGCAGTACCATTCATGCTTACAGTTCTCCACTTAAATGACGACGTTGGTAAATACGTGATCATCATGGGTCAAGTTACCAAATTTGCCGCGCACCAACAGTTCAGCCTACGCTTGACGAAAATGGTCACAATGGGTCATAATGGGTCTATATCGATCTTGAAGCACCCGCAAAGTGAAAATGACCATGCAGCTTGAAACCACCCGCTTGATCCTGCGCCCGCCCCAACTCAGTGATGCCGACACCATTTTTCGCTATGTCAGCGATTACGCGATTGCCCGCACCACGCTCAACATACCGCATCCCTATCCACGCGCAGCCGTAGATGAGTTCATCACCCGCATGAACGAAGCGCACGCCGAACAACGCGGTTTTACATTCGCCGCCACCCTGCGCACGAACGGTGCGCTGATCGGCATGTGCGGCATTCACCCCGACACCCGCTTTGATCGCGCCGAGATCGGTTATTGGATCGGGCTTCCCTTCTGGCGCAAGGGCTATGCCAGCGAAGCGACACGCCGTCTAATCGATTTTGGTTTTTCTGACTTGCAGCTTCAGCGCGTGTTCGCCACCTATTTCGCCACGAACATTGCATCGCGCCGCGTGATGGAAAAAGCAGGCATGACTTACGAGGCGACCGTGCGCCAGCATATCAAGCGACTGGGCGTGTATCACGATCTGGGCTTCTGCGGCATTCTGCGCGCGGAATGGCTGGCGCAGCGCGCAGCGGCTGAGTGAACCGCGCTACCGCGTTCAGGCGCGCGCGTGTTATCATAGCAGCATCATTCACTCATCTCTATCAGGAAGGCGCGCTATGGACATCAATCCGCAGGAAATTATGGCGCTGTTGGGTCCCGGCACCGGCGGCGATATCATCTGGAGTATCTTTCTCTATTTGATCTTTTTCTTCGCGCTGCTGGCTTTGTTCTTCATGCCCGATAAGAACATGATCCCCACCCTGCTGATCGCCACCGTGCTGCTGTTTACGATTATCGCCAAGCTCAGCATCGCCGCCACCAACACCAACCAAACGCCGATTCTGCGCCCCGGCGAATTCGGCATGTTCGTGGTCAACGCGGGCATGTTCGCCTTTCCGTTTATCGCCATCGGCATGACGCGCGTCACCGGTGTGCGTAAGCGCGGCGCAAATCGCGCGAGCGCGCCCTCATTGATGGCGGGTTTACTCAGCGGCGTTTACTTCTTCGCCTTCTGGTTCTTCTACCAACAATAAAAGCGAATCTACTCATGACGTTCAATTTAACTGGAAAAGTCGCAGTCATTACCGGTGGCACAGGCGCGCTTGGTGATGCGATCACGCGCGGCATCGCTGACGCAGGCGCAGCCGTGGCGATCATCGGGCGTGATGGCGCGAAAGCCGACACGCTGGCAGAGTCCATCAAGGCGGGGGGCGGGCAAGCGGTCGGCATCAGCGC
>JBGSRB010000479.1:0-13734 GCA_041737735.1 Anaerolineae bacterium
TCATTGATGGCGACCGCGACTCATCCGCCGTTCTCGATATGCTGCGCGCGCTCGACTTTCCGATCGGCTGGCGCGTGACCTATGTGTTATCCAACCACAGCAACCTATCCTTTCAGCGCTATCTCGGTTGGCTAACCATCCAAGATCACGGCTACGATTATCTACTGTATTTCGATGATGATCTGCGTCTTCCTCAGACTGACACCATCGAGAAATTACTGATCCCGTTCACCGATGTGAACGAGCCGAATGTCGTCGGCGTCACCGCGCTGACGCAAGCGCAAGGTTGGGGCAATTTCAACGATCCGGCGATTGTGCAAGACAGTGGCAGCGCACCCAACTCGTTAATCAAGCTGATCGGCGCGTCGCGCAACATTGCACCGGGCGGCATCAGCAGCATCGGTAATCGCCTCTATCCCGCAGCTAATGAGGCTGATTTCGCTGAAGTCAACTGGCTGCAAGGGCGCGTGATGGCGTATCGTTTAGCCGCCATGACGCAAGCGACCTTCTCCGAAGATTTATTCGCGCTGGATGAAATTCGCTGCGGCTTGGGTGAGGATACGTTTCTCTCAAGGCGCGTCGGCGCACAAGGTCGCCTGTTGATCAGCATGAACACGCATATCGATCATCCCGATGAGGACACGCCTAAGAGTTACCCAGTGAAAGCCTATAAGCTGGCATATGCGCGGGCATACAGCCGCCGCTTTCTGAACGATCATTACCGCGTGAACGAGCCGCCGCAGTTGGCTGATCGCATTGATTTGATCAAAAGCTATGTCGGCGTTAGCTTCCTCACTTGGGTGAACGCCATCGCCAAGCTCAGCGCGGCGCACATCGCCTACGCGCGCGGCTTCACAGCAGGCGCGTGGCGCGGCTTGACGCAGAAGCCGACTTCACGCAATCTCACACCCAATGTCGATTGGTGGGGCGACGCCGAGCGCGCTGCGGCAAACGCCGTCGAAGTCACGTCGCGGCAGGTCAGCACGCCCAAGCCGCACAACGAATAAAACACAGATCGCTTGTTGACATTCCCTACACACATGGACAATTTTATGGTGCTTTTTCGCATTCTGATCGCCACTGATCTGACCGAGCAGGGCTTGAACATCCTGCGCGATTCGGATGATGTCGAACTACTTCAGGTCAACCCATCGAACAGCGTCACACTGCGCGACGAACTCGCGCGCGCCCACGCCATCATCACCCGCGACGACGTACTGCTGGATCGCGCTGCCATCGCCAACGCACCTGATCTGCGTGTGATCGGGCGGGTGGGCGCAAGCCTGCGCGGGATCGATCTTGATGCCGCCACCGAGCGCGGCGTGATCGTGACGCACACGCCGGGCGCGAACGCTATCGCCGCCGCCGAACTGACAGTCACGCTGATGCTGGCGCTGAGTCGCAAGCTGGTCGAAGCTCATAACAGCCTGCGCGCGGGCTATTGGCTGCTGGATCGCAAACGGCAGACCGGCACGCAGTTGTTCGGGAAAATCGTCGGGATTCTGGGTTATGGGCGCGTTGGGCGCATCGTCGCCGCGCGCTGTCTCGCCTTCGGCATGACCGTTCTCGCCTATGATCCTTATATCACCGAAGACCAGCTTGAAGATAAGCGTGTGCAGTTGGTCGGCTTGCGTGAACTGCTGTCTCGCACTGATTTTGTCACGGTGCATGTTCCTAACACTGGTGAAACGCGCGGGATGATCAACGCTGACCTGATCGCGCAGATGAAGCCGGGCGCGCGCTTGATCAACGCCGCGGATGGCGCGGTCGTCGATGAAACCGCGCTGATCGATGCGCTCAAAAACGGGCATCTCGGCGGCGCAGCGCTCGATGTGTTCAGCGAAGAACCGCCTTACAACAGCCAGTTGATTGGCTTGGACAATGTGATCCATACGCCGCACATTGGCGATAACACGCGCGAAGCCATGCAAGACCTCTCGCTCAACATCGTCACGCAGGTGATCGACGCGCTGCGCGACGAAGATTATCGCAGCGTAGTCAACCTACCCTTCCTGCCCGGCACCGACTTTGAAACCACACGCCCGTATATGCTGCTGGCGGAACGCATGGGCTTGTTGCTGCATGTGCTGGCGCGCTACCCGATCCGGCGCGTGGCGGTCGAATATCGCGGCGATGAGCTGCTCGGCTTGATCAAACCGCTGACCGTCGCGCTGCTCAAAGGAATGCTGGCGCCCGTCTTAAGTCAGGTCAACTATATCAACGCGCCCGTCTTGGCGGTCGAACGCGGCTTGCAGGTCACACAGGCGAAAGGCTTGAAAAGCGCCGACTATGCTAGCGTATTAATCTGCCAAGTCACGCTGGATGATGGCGAAGAAATCATCATCACCGGAATGCTGCTGGATCGGCGTGAGCCGCACATCGTACAGATCAACGATTACCGCATGAATTTCGTGCCGTTCGGTCATCTGCTGATCATGGGCAGCTTCGACACACCCGGCGTGATCGGGCGCATCGGCACGCTCATGTCCAACAACGGAGTCAACATCGCCAGTTGGCACACCGGGCGCGCTGAACGGGGCGGACAAACGCTCACCGTGTTGACGCTCGATGAACCCATTCCCGATCATGTGATGGCGGAACTCGAAACGCTCGATTTTGTCCGCCACGCCCATCAAGTCGCCATGAACTAACATTGCGACCGGGGCAGCGCCGACTGCCCTACTAACTAACCAACCAGCTGCATGATCGGGCTGCCCGTAGGCATTCTTGGCGCGCCAAGTCACTGCGGATGTAAACTCTGAGTGTGCATGTTCCTCAATCTATAGTCTTATAGTCCAAAAAAGGGATGAGGGCGCTATGACCACATCCAATGACGATCTTCATCATCTGATCAAAGGCGGGCGTTCCGAACGGATCGACTGGCTACCCGAAAATGCCGCGCTCGACTCGATTGCGGCGATTCTCGCAGCGATGGCAAACAGCGCGGGCGGCACGCTGGTGATCGGCGTGTTGGGACCGGCGGGCGCGCCCATCGGCGTTAAAGATGTCGAAGCGTCAATCGACAAAGTAATCCAAGCGGCGCTGGCGATTGATCCCGCGTTGATCATTCCGATTCCCAAAGCGCTGACGCTGCGCGAAAAGCCGGTGATCGTGTGTCATGTGCCGCCGGGGATGCCGCACGTTTACGCTTATGATGGGCGTTATCTCGTGCGGCAAGGCATCGACAATGCTGCGCTTAATCCGCGCGACCTGCGCCGCCTGATCTTGCAGCGCGGCGAAGTCAGTTTCGAGTTAGAAGCCGTGCGCGGCGTCAGCCTCGATGATCTCGACTGGGACAAAGTGCGTGCCTATACGACCATGCTCGGCGGCGTGGGTGAACAACAGATCGAGCAAGCCTTGCTGCGGCGCGGTTGTCTGGTCGATGTAGATGGACGTTTGCGCCCCACCAACGCCGGAATACTGCTGTTCGGGAAGGAACCGCAGCGCCATCTGCGCGGCTCGGAGATCACAGCGGCGCGCTTTCCCGGCGATGAAATGAGCGACAGTTTCCAGCGTGAAGACATCACCGGCACGCTGCCCGATCAACTGCGCCGCGCCGAAACCTTCCTGCGCGATCATCTGCGTAAAGACGTGACCATCGGCAAGAAGATGGCGCGCACCGATCTGTACGAGTATCCGCTGGAAGCGGCACGCGAACTGGTGGTCAATGCGGTTGCTCACCGCGATTACAGCATCACGGGCGATGGCATTCGCCTGTTTATCTTCCGCACACGCATGGATGTGATTAGTCCCGGCGGACTGGCAGGACATGTCACCGTGGACAACATCAAAGACGAGCGTTTTTCGCGCAACCCTGTGATCGTGCAGGTGCTGGCGGATATGGGTTTCATTGAGCGACTCGGCTATGGCGTGGATCGTGTGATCGACCTGATGCAGGATCACAATCTGCGCGCGCCCGAATTTGCCGAAACAGCGGGCGGTTTTCGCGTTCGTTTGCACAATGAACCGCTGATCGTACCGCCGGATGACGATACGCCACGCTTGCAGGTCGATAACGGCAAGTATCAGGATAAAGCGATCAACCCGCGCCAAGAAGCGGCACTGCGTTATCTGGTCGAAGGACGCAACACGCGCATCACCAACAGCGAGCTGCAAGCGCTGTGTCCTGATGTGCATCCCGAAACGATTCGGCGCGATTTATCCGATCTGGTCAGCAAGACGATTTTAGTCAAGTTGGGGCAAAAACGCGGATCGTATTATGTGCTGGCAACCAGCATTGAAGCGGAGCAACCTGCGCCTTAGCGTTGCGTGACGACATAAACAGGCGTATAGTGTTTTTAGAGATCGCGCGCTTGATGACGCGAAGTTTGTGAGGGACAATAATGCGACGTTTGGGCTTGGTGGCGCTGCTGTTGCTGTTAGCAGCTTTGACAGCCGCGTGTAACTTGAACGAACCGACCGCGCAGGGTGCAGAAAGCGAACGGGTGATCGAGCAGATTTCGACCGCGCCGGCGGATGCCACCTGCGATGAGATCGTGCGCTTAGCGCTTGCCAATGTCGGTTTATTGTGCAGCACCTTGGGGCGCAATCAAGCTTGTTACGGCAACACACGGGTTGATGTCACATTTCAGCCAGACAGCAATTTCATCTTCCAGCGATCGGGCGATGTCGTCGATCTGCTGGCAGTTCAGCGTCTAAGCACATCCCCCTTTGATGTCGCTACCGGACAATGGGGCATCGCCATGCTTAAAGCGCAGGCGAATTTGCCTGACGCCCTACCGGGACAGAATGTACTGTTCCTACTGTTTGGCGACACCGAGATCGACAACCCCTCGCCTGATATGCGCGCCGTGACCTTACGCACACGCATCACCGGGACGGAATGTGTCGAAGCGCCCCCGTCTGCCGCGTTGGTGCAGTCGCCCAACGATCAACCTGTGACCCTGCGGATCAACGGCGCGGATGTGATCCTCGGTTCGACCGCCTTCATAACGGCTGAAGGCAACAACGAAATGACCTTTGCCGTGTTGGAAGGCGCAGGCGTGATCAGCGCCAATGGCGGGCTACAGCTTGTCGTTCCCGGCGCGCAGGTGCGCTTACCATTGGGCGGCGAAAATGGCTATGAAGTCGTCGGCGCACCGAGTGATCCCGAACCCTTCGACTTAACGCTGATCGAACACGCGCCGATCAACCTGCTCGAACGACCCATCACCCTGCCCGATCCGATTGGCGAAGGCAGCACACCACTTCCGGGGGTATCAGCAACGCCCACACCTCAACCCGGGGCTGTGGCAACGCAGTGTGTGCCGCGCCAAGACTGGGCTGCACGCTATGTCATTCAATTGGGCGATAACTTGTCGAGCATCGCGGCACGGCTCAACATCTTCACGATTGACTTGCAAACAGGCAACTGCATCGAAGACCCCAGCCGCCTGATCGCCGGTCAAACGCTGCGTGTGCCGCGCGCACTGCCCACGCGTACACCAATCCCGCCGACGGTGACCCCCACGCCGACCGAGTCAGCCGACATGGTGGGACCCAACCTGCGCGCCGATGTGAACCCGATCTATTACGGAAGCTGCACTTTCATCCGTTGGGATGTGTCGAATATCCGCGAGGTGTATTTCGAGGGACAACCGACCGTTGGCAGCGGATCGCAGCAGGTCTGCCCATTTGAGACGACCACCTACACACTGTTGGTAATCAAACGCGATGGGTCGCAAGTGCCATTTATGCTCACGCTGATGGTCGATTTCGAACACGGGGAAGACTTTTAGGCGCACTGTAGGCGCAACAGCATCGACTAAAAACGGGTGGCATTAAGTCCACCCGTTTTGTTTGCCTGCTTTTAGGTATACTGACGCCACTATGCCAACCATAATCATTCTCATCATAGTCGCCATTCTGATCGGTTTGTCCAAAGGCGGTTTGGGCGCGGCGCTCGTCGTGCTGGTCACGCCGCTGCTGTCGCTGGTCATGCCTGTGCAGGAAGCCGTCGGCGTTGTGCTGCCGCTGCTGATTCTCGCGGATGGTTTTGCGCTGTATTTCTACTGGAATACGTGGGATATGTACTACGTCCGCTTGATGCTGCCGCTCGGCGTCGTCGGCGTCATCATCGGCACGTATCTGCTGGCGACGCTCGATAACACCACGCTGCGCCACATCTTAGGCACGTTCACGCTGCTGTTCGTTGTCTATAAACTGTTTGGTGATCGTCTGCTGGCGGCGAATTATCAACCGCGCGATTGGCACGGACAAGTCGCGGGCGGCGTGTCGGCGCTGGCATCAGCGCTGGCGAACAATGGTGCGCCGCCGTTTACCGCCTATATGCTGCTGCAAAAAGTGCCAGCACGCGCGTTTGTCGGCACGACGACGCTGTTTTTCGCCATTATCAACCTGTTGAAAATGCCGGGCTTAATCGTCGCGGAAATTTTCGACCTCAACCGCTTGATCGATGTGATCTGGGTGGTGCCGTTGATCCCGCTGAGTGTGTGGGTGGGGCGGCAGGTCATTAACCGCATCAATCAGCGCGCCTTTGAAAGCATCATGCTGATCGTGCTGTTGATCGCCAGCCTAATTTTGCTGTTTGGGTGATTTATGAAGCGGTGGCGGAGCGTTTCAAGCGAACGCCCCGCCTGTAAATTTCTGGGTTAGCTCTCGTTCGCCTCGCGAATTGCAGTCGCTAGTGCGTCGTAACCGGGCCCACCTTGATTGAAGGTCACGCCGTTCACGACCAACCACTCCACCGCGCCATCGCCGTAGCGCACGCCCAGTCCGGGCGTTCCGGTGACGCCGAGCGTTTGCCCCAAACGCTGATCGACCGTCACGCGGTTTGAGCTGCTGGTGCAAGCCAGCAATTCACTATAATTCAAACCGAGATCGCGCGCGAACGTGCTGCCCATCTCGTTACCGAAGTAGATGCCGCGACTGATGTACGTCCACATCAAGTCATAGCCGCGCCAGAATGATCCGGGCGCTTGCTGTTCGGCACAGTGCAGCAGTTGCCCCGAAAACACGGTTTGCGCACCGCCCGCAGTCGGGAAAATGCGATATTCAAACTTCGCCTGTCCCGTCATCACAAAATCTTCGACGATGCGCGTCATCGTGGAATGATAAGTCTGGCAGTGCGGGCAAGCGAAATCGGCAAATTCGACAATCGTGATCGGCGCGTTGGGGTCACCCAACACTACCGCACCATCGCTTAGCGTGGTTTGCGGAATTTCAGCCGAATTGATGCTCGACGGCGCTGAACCCGACAACGCGATCACGCCAACGATAGCGATCACGGCAACCGCGATCACTGCGCCGAGAACGATCAACTGCTGGCGCTGGTTGGATTTCACGGGCTGAGCGCCCCTTTTCACTGGAGACGTGGTAGACATTTCCCTGTACACTCCCAATACAATGAATATTTCGCGCGCATTGTAGCGCAACTTGGTGCATTGTACCTCGAAATGAGCAGATGCTCATGTGGACTTGCGTCCATTTTCCCCCAAGCGGTCGAAAAATTGTTAAGATAGTTGAACATGATGACGACTCCTCACACACAACCAAAGGTGCATGATGCGAGCGGTTGAACTTATTGCCAAAAAACGCGACGGCGGCGCACTGACCACTGCTGAAATCCGCTGGTTGATCGACGGCTTCACACGCGGCGACATCCCCGATTATCAGATCGCGGCGCTGCTCATGGCGATTTTCCTGCGCGGTATGGATCGACGGGAGACAGTCGATCTCACGCTGGCGATGGCAGCAAGCGGCGATCAACTCGATCTCACGTCGATTGCCGATTATTGGGTGGACAAGCACTCTTCGGGCGGCGTCGGGGATAAAACCACGCTGATCGTCCTACCGCTGGTGGCAGCGTGTGGTGTTCCCGTCGCCAAAATGAGTGGACGCGGCTTGGGTTTCAGCGGCGGCACGCTCGATAAACTGGAAGCGATCAGCGGGTTCAACGTCGATCTGACCGCCGACGAATTCAAGCGCATTGCCCACGAGCATGGCATCGTGCTGGCGGGACAATCCGCGGCGCTTGCGCCCGCCGATGGCAAGCTATATGCGCTGCGCGATGTGACCGCTACCGTCGAAAGCCTGCCCCTGATCGCCAGCAGCATCATGAGCAAAAAAATCGCGGCAGGCGCTAATGCGATTGTGCTGGATGTCAAAGTCGGTGTGGGCGCGTTTATGTCCACGCGCGAACAAGGCGCGGCGCTGGCGCGCACGATGGTCGAGATCGGCAAAGACGCCGGGCGCGCCGTGATCGCCACCTTATCCGACATGAATCAACCGCTTGGGGAAGCCGTCGGCAACGCGCTCGAAGTTGCCGAAGCGATTGACCTGCTCAACGGCGCAGGACCCACCGATCTGCGGATGCACTGCCTTGAGATCGCGGGTCATATGCTGCGCCTTGCGGGGCGCGGTGTCCAATGGACTGATCCCGATGAGGTGCAGATCACACTGGCGCGCAAGCTCGATGATGGATCGGCGCTGGCGAAATTCCGTGAATTGGTCGCGGCGCAAGGCGGTGATGTCGCCATGATCGATGATCCGGCGCTGCTGCCTCAAGCGGCGCTCAAGGAGAGTTTCGACGCCCCGCGCGATGGTTATGTTCACGCGGTCGCCGCCGATCAGGTGGCATGGGCGGCGTTCGAGTTAGGCGCAGGACGCGAAACCAAAACCGACACGATTGATCTGGCGGTGGGTGTCGAAGTGCATATCAGCGTGGGCGATGAAGTGCGCGCAGGCACGCCGATTGCGACGATCCACGCGAATGACGAAAGCAAGTTGGCGGCGTGCCGTGATCGACTGGCGCGCGCGCTGGTGATCGGAGACACATCCGTTGAGCCGCTACCGCTGTTTTACGATGTGATCAGCAGCTTGGATTAAACGGAGTCCGATTAACCCTTCATGGCATTGATCGAAACACACAACCTCACCAAAGCCTTCGGTTTTTTCCCGGCGCTGCGTAAGCTTGATTTCGCGGTCGAACGCGGCACCTTCTGCGCGCTGTTGGGCGCGAACGGCAGCGGCAAAAGCACACTGCTGCGTCTGCTGGCAGGCTTGAGCAAACCCACCAGCGGCACGATCACGATTGGCGGGTGGTCGCTGCCGCAGGAAGCCGACGCCGTGCGCGCGCAGATCGGCTTAGTGGCGCACAAACCGTTGATCTACGATAATCTGACCGCGCGCGAAAATCTGCGCTTTTTCGGACGCTTGTACGCGCTGAATGATCTCGACGCGCGCATTGAAGCGGCACTGGATCGCGTCGGCTTGAGCAAGCGCGGCGCTGATCTGGCGCGGACATATTCACGCGGGATGCTGCAACGACTCGCTATCGCGCGCGCCACGCTGCACGATCCGGCAGTGCTGCTGCTGGATGAACCGTATACCGGATTGGATCAAGCATCGGCGGAAACGCTGGACGCGCTGTTACGCGCCGCCCACGCCGCTGGCAAAACGCTGATCATGACCACGCACGAACTCGAACGCGCCACCGCACTGAGCGAACGTGCGATCATCTTACAGCGCGGCGCAATTGCCTTCGATGCAGCGACAACATCCGATCTCTCCATGCACTATCGCGCGGTCACGGGTATGATCGGGGTTGGGTGATGGCACTTCAAGCCACACCACCACCCGCCCGCCAGACAACTGAAAGGAAATTTGATGATTACACCACAGCCGGAAACGCTCGATCTGCTGCTGGATGAACTTACGCAGCGCGCCCGCCTCCCCCGCGCAACTTACCGCGTCCAGTTTTCACCGTCGTTCACATTTCAACACGCCCACGCCATTGTCGATTATCTCGATGCGCTCGGCATCAGCGATCTGTATGCGTCGCCCGTGTTCAAGCCGCGCAGCGGCAGCACACACGGTTACGACACCGTTGATTACAACGCCTTCAATGATGCGCTCGGCGGTGAAGATGATTTCAACGCGCTGTCGGAAACGCTGCGTTCCACCGGGTTAGGCTTGCTGCTCGACATCGTACCGAATCACATGGGTGTGAACACCGAGAATGCGTGGTGGATGGATGTTCTCAAACAAGGGGCATCCTCAGATTATGCCCAATACTTTGACATCAGTTGGTTTTCCGCCAATCGCCAACTCGACAATAAATTGCTGCTGCCCGTGTTGGGCGATCACTTCGGGCGCGTGCTGGAAGCGGGCGAGCTGGATGTCGTCTACTGGCATGGCGATTTCTACCTGCATTATTACGAGCATCAATTCCCGCTGACGCCGGAAACCTACGGCGCGATCCTGCGCCTGATTCACGATGCGCTGGTTGCCGGCGGTGACTATGAAGAATGGGTTGCGCTCGAACTTGCCAGCGTGATTCATTCGCTCGATTTTCTGCCACCTTACACCACACAAGACCCTGACGAGGTGATCACACGCCAGCGCGAACAGACGATTGTCCGCTGGCGCTTGCTCGGCTTGTTCGATAAGAGCGAAGTCTTTCGCACGGCGGTTGATGAGGGCTTGCGTGCGCTGAACGGCACAGCAGGCGACTCGATCAGTTTCGATGCCCTTGCCGAGTTACTCGAACGCCAGCCCTATCGTCTGGCCTATTGGCGCGTCGCCACCGACGAGATCAATTATCGCCGCTTCTTCGACATCAATGATATGGCGGCGATTCGCATAGAGAATCCGCGCGTGTTCGCTGATACGCATCGCATGGCGCTGCGCCTGTTGGCAGAAGGCAAAGCGACGGGCGTTCGCATTGATCATCCTGACGGCTTATGGGATCCCGAGTCGTATTTTCAACAGTTACAGGAAGCCTATCTCACGGCGTGCATCGAACAACACATCGGTGAGCATCCGCGCACATCATCCGCGATTGCCGACCGAATGCGTGCCACATTGCGCGCGTCGAACGGCAGCCAACCCGAATGGGCGCTGTATGTCGTCGTCGAGAAAATTCTCTCGGCATCCGAACCCCTGCCCTAGACGTGGGCGGTGTATGGCACGACCGGCTATGACTTCATGTATGTGGTCAATAATCTGTTCGTGGACAACGCCAATGAAGCCGCCTTCAATGCGCTGTATGCCGATTTCATCGGGGAAAACATCGAGTTCAATACGCTGACCGACACCACCAAAAAGCTAGTCATGACCCAAGCGCTGACCAGCGAGATCGACGCCCGCAGCGCTGAACTCAGACGCATCATTGAGCGCAACCGCCGTTCGCGTGGTTACACGCAAAATGTACTGGCATTTGGTTTGAGCGAGATCATCGCGGCGCTCTCGGTGTATCGCACCTATATCACGGGTGCGGGCTTGATCAGTGAACGCGACCGCCATTACATTGATGCGGCGGTGGCGCTGGCAAAGAAGCGCAATCCGCTGCGGATGCTTGAGGTATTCGACTTTCTGCGCGACCTGCTGCTGACGGAAAACTGGCACGAATTTTCCGAAGAACTGCGTCCGCTGCTGCGCGAATTCTTGATGAAATTTCAGCAGATCACGGGACCCGTGATGGCGAAAAGCGTGGAGGACACCGCCTTCTACATCTACAACCGCTTGGTATCGCTCAATGAGGTGGGCGGGCATCCTGAGCATTTCGGCATGACCTGCACCAACTTCCACACGCACCACGCCGAGATCGCCTTCCCCTACTCGATGCTCTCCACGGCGACGCACGACACCAAGCGCGGCGAAGATGTGCGCGCGCGCATCAACGTGCTGTCCGAAATCCCGACCGAATGGGCATCCATGATCGATGAATGGGCGGCGCTCAACGACAACGCCAAAGTAACGGTCAACGAGACGCCCGCGCCCAGTCGTAACGATGAGTATCTGATCTATCAGACTCTGATCGGCACCTATGAAGCCGATGCCGATCCTGAAATCTATCGCCGCCGCATCATTGCCTATATGCACAAAGCGATGAACGAAGCCAAAGTCCACAGCTCATGGATCAACCCGAATCAGGGTTACGGCAGCGCGATTGAAGCGTTTATCACCCGCTCGCTGACCAATGAGGCGTTCATGGCATCATTCACGCCGTTTCAGGCGCGCATCAGCTATTTCGGATGGTTCAACAGTCTGGCGCAAACCCTGCTCAAGCTGACCGCGCCGGGCATTCCCGACATTTATCAAGGCACGGAATTATGGGATTACAGTCTGGTTGATCCCGATAATCGCCGTCCAGTGGATTTTGAGCGGCGGCGCAACCTACTCAGCGAGATTCAAGCGCGCGAGTCACATCGCGCAGCGCTAGCGGATGCGCTGCTGGCGGATTTGCCTTCGGGCGCGATCAAGCTGTACACCCTGTATCGCGCGCTGTCCTTCCGGCGTGAACATGAAGAACTGTTTCTCGATGGCGCGTATGCACCCGTGATCAGTGACAGCGAACACGCCTGCGCGTTTTTGCGCTCAACCGACGACGAGACCGCGCTGATCGTCGTGCCGCGGCTGGTGGCAACCCTCACCAAGGGCGAAATGCAACCGCCTATCGGCGCAATGTGGGGTGATGCAGCGCTCAAGCTGCCCGCGGCGCTTAAGCAGCTTGAAAATGTATTCACGGGTGAGCGCCTCAAGATCGACCAAGGTGTGCTGCCATTGGCGCGCGCGCTGGAACACTTCCCGATCGGGTTATTCGTGCGCGTGGATGCCTAAGCATTGCATTGGTGTTTAAGCGCGCCCGCTGACATTTGAACGCGCGCATCCTATAATTCTGGACAGTTTTCATCTTCACCTAGCAGAAAGTGTAATCTGAATCATGACCCGTATCACCGTTTGGAATGAATATCGCCACGAGAAACACAACCCGATTGTGCAGGAAATTTATCCGGCGGGCATTCACGCCGCCATCGCGGCGGGTCTACGCGAACACGGCTTCGATGATGTTCGCACCGCCACGCTCGACGAACCCGATCACGGCTTGAGCGATGAAGTGCTGAACAGCACCGATGTGATGCTTTGGTGGGGACACATGGCACATGGCGAAGTGCGCGATGAGATCGTCGATAAAGTTCACAAGCGTGTGCTGGATGGCATGGGCTTGCTGGTGCTGCACAGCGGACATTACGCAAAGGTATTCAAGCGCCTCATGGGAACCAGCGGCGACCTCAAATGGCGCGAAGCAGCGGAAAAAGAGCGCGTGTGGGTGGTCAACCCCGCGCATCCTGTAGCCGAAGGTCTGCCGGATTACTTCGAGATTCCCGAAGCCGAGATGTACGGTGAACCCTTCGGCATCCCCGAACCCGACTCGCTGGTGTTCATCAGTTGGTTCGCGGGCGGTGAAGTGTTCCGCAGTGGGTGCGCGTGGTATCGCGGACGCGGCAAGGTGTTCTACTTCCGTCCGGGACACGAAACGCACCCCATCTACTATCAGGCGGAAGTCAAACAGGTGGTCGCTAACGCCGCCCGCTGGCTGACGCCCACCAACGGACCCAAAATCTTCGTGGAAAATCGCAAAGTTCCGCTGGAGCCTCTCGGTTAAAGCGCGCTGCTAAGTCAGGAGGGGCGATGATGCGTCGCCCCTCTATGCACACATTTGCACAATAACCATGCCCGAAATTTTCTCCACACCTGCTTGAAGCGCCGCCCCGCTTAGGTTACACTGAGAATATTACGATGGTTGTAGAAAGTTTTGTGCCATGCAGCTATGGGAACGTTATTACGCGCCCACCAGCGTTGAAGAAGCCATCGCGCTGTTGGCGGAAAATGCAGGCAACGCGCGGATCATCGCGGGTGGCACCGATTTAATGGTCGATCTGCAATTCGCGGCGCATCGTGAAGAAGTGGCGGCGCTGGTCGATGTCACGC
>JBGSRB010000508.1:0-3227 GCA_041737735.1 Anaerolineae bacterium
GCGCTGAATCGCCCACAACAGGCACGGCAACCACGCCAGCGCATAGGCGAGATCGAGATGTCCCGCGCCCACATGCCCGATCAGGCGCGGCGCTAACGCATACGCCAGCATCGACAGCGCCGCCGCTTCTGCACGCACACCAAGCGCGCGCGCCAACGCGAACATGCCGAACGCGGCGATCAGCAGATGGACAACGATCATCAAGTTCAGGTGTAATTCAGGGGGAAGCAGCACGCCGATCCACTGCGGCGGATAGGCGACTTTGTTCAACGGATTAGCCGCGAACGGTTGATCCGCCATGAAGGTATCGCGCCACAGCGGAAATTCACCGCGCTGCATTGACTCACGCAGATGCAGCGCCGCCGGATAATGTGACGTGACCGCATCGGAATAGCGCGCTTCGGGGTTATAAGGCAGCTTCGCCCCATCCAACCCGCTGATCAGCACAAACAGCACGATCAGCAGCAGCGCTAACGCGCGATGCGGTTGTTTAAGGCGCATACACCGTCACCGCGCCCACCCGGTAAATGGCGCGCAAGCTCTCCAAACAGGGTGCATCAGCACTGATCTCACGTTCGCGCGGTCCATACAGCACATAGCGCACGTTGTAATCATCCAGCAGCGTGCCGCAGTCGCCGTTGTACCACGCCAGCACGCGATCATGCTTGGCGTTCGCGTCCAGTGTTTCAAACGGATGCCCATACACGACGCGCGTTCCCGCCCAAGCCGGAAGCCATATGCTGGCAGCAGGTGACGCCAGCAGCACATGATTTTCGTTCGTGCGCGCATCCAACCAATTGGCAGTCAACGCATAATCGCGTTCGAGAAAAATGCCGACCGATGTTTGCGGGCTGCCCACCACCACCGGCAGCATAGGCAGAAACAGCATAAACACCAGACTGATCGCCATCAACGGGAACAGCAGCGCAAACGTATACGCGCGCACCCGCCGATTGATGCGCGGCAACCAGAAGTCTTCCAGCGCGCGCGTGGCAAAATAAGCAATCGGGATCATCAAGCCGACGGTGAAGCGGCTTTGCGTGTTGAACGGCGCATACAGCGCGATCAGCATCGCCACCAGCCACAATAACATGATGCGACTGCCATCCGCCTCAAAGCGCCGCACCGCGCGCATGATGCCCGGCAGTGCCACCAGCAGCGGCAAGCCCAATCCGGCGATCAGCACCCACAGCGGCGGCGCGGGCGTCAAGTTCTGCACGTTCCAGATGTTGAACGCCGGGTTATACGTCACGGTGAAGGCGTAATACAGTGCCAGCGGCAAGGCGGGCAGTCCCAGCGCGCCCACCCACAGCAACCCGCGTGACGATAACCGATGCGTCATCAGCCATTGTGCCAGCACGAACAGCAGCGCCGCCGCCCCAAACGGCACCAGCGCTTGCGGATACAACAACGCGATAAGCACGCTGAACAAACCGATTAACGCCCAACGGAAATCAGTCGGCTGCGCTTGTTGCACATCCGCACCGGGACGATAACCCGTGATAAAAATACTGACCAGCAGCGCCAACAGCGCAATCGTCAGCGGAAAATGCACATTCATCAAACTGCTGTAAAACGGGAACATCTCAGGAATGGAAAAATCGGGGAAATTGGTGATCTGCGTCAACGGCGCTAACAGCCAACCGAAGCCCGATCCCAACACCGCCACTAGAAAGAACAGTCGCCGCGAGCGCAGGCGCGTCCAGATTGAAGCGCCCAGATAATACAGCGCAGCATACATCACCAGCGATGCGCCCACACGCGCCACGTGAAAGACCACAATCGTGGGCAGCGTCAGCGCATTCGCTAGGTGTCCCAATGCCAGATATAACACTTGCAAAAACGCCCCGACATGCGTTTCAGGCGTGTGCATGAAGCGCACCAGCCAATCGCCCTCAGCGCCCAAGCGCATCTTGGCAATATACGTCGCGCCATCCTGGTAATTATGCAGCACGCCCATGAACTGCCAATCGGCAGTGCCGCGCAGCGCCATCCACACCAGCGGCAAAAACGCGATCAAAATCAAGCCCGTGGCGATCACAATCACCCAACGCCACTCCGCAGGCATGATCTGTACGGTTTCACGCACAGCTAAGCTGTGCGTGCGGCTGTTATAGGTTGTCGTCATAAGCCCCGCCCTGCATACATCAACCCACTTCATTTCATTCTACATGAGCATCGACTACAGCGCGCATTCATTTGATCCGATTGTAACAACAGATCGCGCCTACAAAACGCGAGATTTTTGATCCAGTGGGGGCAGATCGGCTAAAGTTCAATGCGAAGGCACACAATTTCGGCGTAAAATACAAGTCACACCACGATGCCAGCACGTTGGAAGAAGGGAACTGCGCAATGGAGTTCGATTTTGAAAATTTCGCTTTAGGCGTGTTGGCGGGCTGGGGAACGGCTTACGGCGTTTATCGCGTGCGCCACACGATCAGCGATGGCGTGAAGTCGCTTAATCAAGGGGCGCGCAGCGTGCAAACCAGCACTACGCGCAGCGCCGACAGCCGGTATATCAGCGACTTGATCGAATACTGCGAAACCGGGCATCTCGCGGGCAAATTTGCCAAGCTCAGCGAGATCGTGGTCGAGCCGCGCTTCATCCCCCCGCCCGAATTCGCCAGCCCGCAAGAAAGCGACGTGATCGAGAGTGTGTATCGCGTCGTACCGCACCTGCCCGATCACCCGTATCTGCAAGCCCCGTTCAACATCGAGACACTGGCGATCCCGGAATTGGCGCAGGGCGCGCAGGCGTTGGCGCTGTTGGGCGTCCCCGGCAGTGGACGCACCACTGCCCTGCTCACGATTGCGCTGCACAGCTTGGGCAAGCTGAACTTCACGCCGCCGCCCGATAACGTACAAGCCCGTCTTGACGCCGACGAAGCCAAACTCGCGGAAAAAGAGCGCGCCGTGCGCGTCAAAGAGCGCATCGAAATGCAAGAACGCGCTAAAGAACGACTCGCCACGGAAGGCGCAGCGACGTTTAGTGAAGAAATTCGCCCGCGTGACACGCGCGATGAAGAAGAACGCCGCCAGCAGCGCGAGCAGATTCCATTGTTCCGCCGCTTGATGCCCGTCTACGTGCATTTCGCTGACCTGCTGGGCGCGCAGCGCGAGATCGGGCGCGAACTCGATCCCGCTGAGCCGCTGGTGCGCGCCGTGCAGTATCTCGTCAAGCGCGTGACCGCCAGCACGATCCCGCGCAACCTCTACAAGCGCAT
>JBGSRB010000510.1:0-3200 GCA_041737735.1 Anaerolineae bacterium
GATCACGCTCTCCACGTTCAACGCCAGCGTGATCAACACCGCCGGAATGATGATCATGATGCCGCCCATCGTCGGCGTTCCCGCTTTGCTCTGGTGATGCTCCAATTCGCTGCGAATTTGCTTGCCCGCTTTCAAACGACGCAGCACTTCGACCAAGGGCCCGCCCCAGATCACGCCGAGCAAAAACGCCAGCACGCCCATCGTCAGCGCGAACGGCAGTCCATTATCCATGATTAGTGTGCCTTGAATCCATCAGCGCCCGACATAATTGACCGTGCCACCCTGCGACGCCAATTGCAAGCGCACCTCATCGGTGGGAATTTCCAGCATCAACACCAGCCGCTCAGCCAAACGGCGGAAGGTGGGCGCAGCCACAAACGCGCCCCAATAATCCGCCGGACGGTCGATCTTGATCAGCACGACCAACTGCGGATCATCGGCGGGCAGAAAGCCGACGAATGTTGCAATCGACGTGCCTTGTTCATAGCCAATCGGCGTGGGAATTTGCGCGGTGCCAGTTTTGCCCGCAATCGTGTAACCGGGGATCGACGCCGCGCCGTCAATACCATCGTTGACTACCGCCACCATCATATCGGTGACGATGCGCGCGGTTTCCGCGCTGATCGGGCGTCCTAAGTTGGCGGTGCGCGCGGGGATCACCTGATCGCCGTCGATCACCTGATGCACAATGCGCGGCTGCATCATCAAGCCGCCGTTGGCAATCGCGCTGACGGCGGTGATCATTTGCAGCGGCGTGACCGCGACACCCTGCCCAAAGCTGTTGGTGCCAAGCTGCGCTTCGCTCCAGTTTTCGCTGCCCGGCACAAACATCTGACCCGCTTGTTCGCCTTCGAGATCGACGCCCGTCAAGCGCCCGATGCCGAAGCGATCCATCATGTTGTAAAAGCTGGTGGGACCCATTTCCGTGGCAATCGTCGCCATGCCCACGTTCAGCGAGTTGACCAGCGCTTGCGTCGCGTCGGTTGATCCCCACGCGCGCCGATCCCAATTCTGGATCGTGATGCCGCCAATATCAAAGCTACCGCTGTCGTAGTACGTCCAATCAGGCGTGATCGCTTCCGTTTCCAGCGCCGCCGCCATCGTCAGCACTTTGAAGATCGATCCCGGCTCGAACTGCTCGCTGATCGCCGGGTTGATCAACAGGCGCTCGTTGGTCACGTCAAAGTATTGGTTCGGGTCATACGCGGGATAATTCGCCATCGCCAGAATATCGCCTGTGCGCGGCTGCATCACGATGATCGTGCCGCCGGTGCCGCCGTAGCGGTCGATGGCGTTGAGCAGCTCGCTTTCGACGATGAACTGCACATCGCGGTCAATCGTCAGCACGATCTCGCGCCCGCGTTCCTGTTCGAGATCGGCATAAGGGATGTCAAACGGAATGTTGCTGATGCGCCGTTCGCGCACGCTGCCCGCCAACTGACTGTTATAGTAGCCTTCGACGCCATAGTAACCGCGTTCACCGCCGACAAAGCCGATCACCTGCGCGGCGACCGCCCCCTGCGGATAACTGCGGCGCGGCACGGATTCCAGCGTGATGCCGTCGAAGCCTAACGCGCGCACCTCGGAAGCGACAGCGGCGCTGACGTTCGGCGCGAGCAATTCCCACACGCGCGTGCTGTTCACGCGGTTGTAAACTTCGGCTTCGCCCAAGTCGAGGATCGCCGCCAGTTGAATCGCCGCCGTGCGCCGTTCCGCGATCAAGCTGGGGCTGACGCCGACGCGATATTCTAAGCGGTTAACCGCCAGCGCTTCACCCGTGCGATCATAAATGTTGCCGCGCGCGTCCGCCAGCAGCAGCGTGCGCGAATAAGCGGCATCGCGCAGGTTATTGAGATAGGTTTCGACGGCGGGATCAAGCGGCAGTTGAAACGAGATCAGCCGCAGGAACAACACCACGCTGAAGGCGACTAACCCGACCAGCACGAACGGCAGTCGCCGCCGAAAAGTGATCTGCTGTGGTGAGTAGGCGGTGTGCATGTTAAGCGCCCCCTTGTCTAGAGAAAGTTTCGATCTGGCGGCGCAGATCATCCACTTGAGCTTGCAGCCAGCCGCCGAAGGATTCATCGTAATCGGGCAGCGCGTCGTCTTGCGGCGTCAGCGGCACGACCACGCCATCCCGCTGCGGGTTATAACCTTCCACGATGATGTAATCTATGTCGCTGGCGATGGCAGGCACGAAACCCAACGCGCGCGCGCGTTCCTGCAAGCGTGGCATACTTTGCAACAGCGCGATCTCGGCGCGCAGTTGTTCGTTTTGCTGCTCAAGCTCGTTGCGCGTGGTGATCATCGTTTCCAATTGGCGGCGCGTGGTGGCGGTCGATGCCGCCTGCGAGAGATACAGCGCGCTCATGATCACCGCCACGAATATGCCCAACGTCGCCAGCGCCACGATCTGCCGCTGCGTTCCCCAGCGCGCGCGGCTCAGCGTGTGTTCAAGCCAATTGCCCCGCATGGTCATGCGTTGTTATCCTCAAAGCTCAACTTACAATTTTTCCACAATGCGTAATTTCGCGCTGCGACTGCGCGGGTTCGCGGCGATCTCGTCGGCATCCGCAATGATCGGCTTGCGCGTGATCAGCTTGACGCTGGCACGGTGTCCACAGGCGCACACCGGCACGCGCGGCGGACAAATACAATCGGTGCTTGCCAGCTTAAACGCCTGCTTGACGATGCGATCTTCCAAGCTGTGAAAGCTGATGATCGCCAAGCGTCCACCGGGGTTGAGCGCATCCAGCGCCAGCGGGATCACATTTTCGACCACGCGCAATTCGTCATTCACGGCGATGCGTAACGCCTGAAACACGCGCGTCGCCGGATGAATCGTCTGCTCATGCTGACGCGGCGTTGCGCGTTCGATCGCGTCTGCCAGTTGGCGCGTGGTGCTAAACGGACGCTCACGCGCGATCATGCGGGCAATGCGCCGCGAGTCGCGTTCTTCACCATAGCGGAAGAACACATCCGCCAGTTCGCCTTCATCATACGTGTTGATCACATCGGCGGCGGTCGGCGCGCTGCCGCTGGCATCGAAGCGCATATCCAGCGGAGCATCAAAGCGAAAGCTAAAGCCGCGTTCGGGCGTGTCGAACTGCATCGACGACACCCCCAGATCAAGCAGGATCGCATCGACGCCCGCCCAACCCCGATCACGCAGCGCCGCGCGCAGCGTCACATAGCTGGCA
>JBGSRB010000515.1:0-2909 GCA_041737735.1 Anaerolineae bacterium
GGGACCGAGTTGACATGCAAAAGCTGGCAAACCGAAGCTGCGCTGCGGATGTTGATGAACAACCTGCATCCCGATGTGGCAGAGAACCCGGCGGAACTGGTGGTGTATGGCGGGATCGGACGGGCGGCTCGGACCTGGGGGGATTTTGACCGGATCGTTGCGACGTTGCGGGATCTGGGGTCGGATGAAACGCTGATTGTGCAGTCGGGGCGCCCGGTGGCGGTGGTGCGGACCCACGCGGACGCGCCACGAGTGTTGATTGCGAACTCGAATCTGGTGCCACACTGGGCGACTTGGGACCATTTCAACGAGCTGGATCGGCGTGGGCTGATGATGTTCGGGCAAATGACTGCGGGTTCTTGGATTTACATCGGCACGCAAGGCATCGTTCAGGGGACATATGAAACATTCGCCGAGGCCGGGCGGCAGCATTATGGCGGCTCGTTGAAGGGGCGCTGGATTTTGACGGCCGGTCTGGGCGGTATGGGCGGCGCGCAACCCTTGGCCGCCGTGATGGCCGGGGCCTGCTGTCTGGCGGTGGAATGTGACGAGACACGGATCGATTTCCGGCTGCGTACCCGGTATGTTGACGCAAAGGCGAGGACACTGGACGAAGCCTTGGCGATGATTGCCGAATGGACGAAAGCCGGAGAGGCGAGGTCGGTCGGGCTGTTGGGCAATGCGGCGGATATCTTTCCCGAACTGGTAGCGCGGATGAAAACGGGCGAGGTGCGGCCCGACATCGTGACGGATCAGACCAGCGCGCATGACCCATTGAACGGCTATCTGCCGCAGGGCTGGTCGGTCGAACAGGCCAAGGCCGCGCGCGAAAGCAATCCGAAATCGGTGGAGGTTGCGGCGCGGGCCAGCATGAAGACCCATGTGGCGGCGATGGTCGATTTCTGGAACGCGGGCGTGCCGACGCTGGATTACGGCAATAACATCAGACAGGTGGCCAAAGATGAGGGGCTGGAGAACGCATTTGCTTTCCCCGGTTTCGTGCCCGCCTATATTCGCCCCCTGTTCTGCAAGGGGATCGGGCCGTTCCGCTGGAGCGACGACGATGCCGCCGTGCTGTTCAGCGATCCGGCGGTGGGCGGCACTTGGAAACTCGATTTAGAGGGCAACTTTCGCAATGTGGCAAGCGGACTATACTTAGGAGACATGCTTCACGCTATAATTTGAAAATCGTATAGCAACCTTAGTGAACACCCATGATGAATGACACCGCCCGCGCTGCACCCGATTTTGCGCGCCGTCACGCGAAATATGCCCCCGTTGCCACGCGACTGCGCGATCTGTTCGGCTATCCCGATTGGCGGCGGGACTATCCCCCGTTGGATGAGCTGATCGACTGCATCCTGAGCCAAAGCACCAACGACGCTAACCGTGATCGCGCCTTCGCTGGTTTGAAAGCGACTTTTCCCACGTGGGAAGCCGTCATGCACGCGCCCACCGAAGCCGTGATCGCCGCGATCAAGCCCGCTGGCTTGGCGAATCAAAAAGCGCCGCGCATTCAGCACGTGCTGCGCGAAATCTACGCCCAACGCGGCGAACTCAACATCGACTTTTTGGCGGATGTGCCACTCGACGACGCGAAAGCGTGGCTAATGCAGTTCAATGGTGTGGGACCCAAAACCGCCGCCATTGTACTGTGCTTCGCGTTCAATCGTCCGGCGTTTCCGGTGGATACGCATGTGCATCGTGTGGGGCAGCGCGTCGGCTTCTTGCCCGAAGGCATTAGCGCAGATAAAGCGCATCCGGTGATGGAGTCGATTGTGCCACCTGAAGATCATTACGCTTTTCACATCAACCTGATCAAGTTAGGGCGGGAAATTTGTCAGGCGCGGCGACCCAAGTGCGAACTCTGCCCGCTGACCGCCCACTGTGATTATTATCAGCGCTTAAGCACGGTGAAGCCCTCATGAATGAGAACAAAACGCAGCTTCACGTGAGCGATCACGAGCTTGCCGACATGCGTCACAGCCTCAACTTGATTCGCGCCCAGGTGCAGGTCGGGCGGTTGGATAACGACTTCCTCACGCGGCACGTCGAACGCATGACCGACCTGCTGGATCGGTTGGAGCGCGAACACCGCCAATTGAAGAATCAGCAGCGGTTGGAAGAACTCTACAGCGTCAGCCGTTTGCTCGGCTCGTCGCTGGATTTGCAAACCGTGCTGAATCAAGTGATGGATGCAATCATCCAACTGACACAAGCCGAGCGCGGTTTCTTGATGCTGCACGATGACGACGGCGAAATGACTGTGCAAATCGCGCGCAATCTCGATCAGCAAACGATCAGCAGCGATCAATTCAACTTCAGCCGCACCATCGCCTATCATGTGTTGGAAAACGGCGCGCCGATCCTGACGACTAATGCTACTGAAGACCCGCGTTTTGCCGCGCAAGAAAGTGTGGCGGGGCAGTCGCTGCGCTCGATCATGGCGACGCCGCTGCGTGTGCGCGGGCGCGTGATCGGCTTGATCTACGTCGATAACAGCATCGTGGCGGGCTTGTTTGAAGACAGCGATCTCGATATGCTGGCGGCGTTCACCGGACAGGCGGCGGTCGCCATTGATAACGCGCAGTTGTTCAGCGCCACCGATCATAAGCTGGCGCAGCGCGTCGAAGAACTGCGCGAACTGCGCCGCATGGATTTACAGCTTAGCCAAACGTTGGATGTCGAAAAAGCGTTGAGCCTCACGCTGGAATGGGTATGTCGGTTGGCTCATGCCAACGTTGGACATTTAGGCGCGGTCAGCCCCGATCAAGATCATATTCCCACGCTGCATCATGTGGGCATTAACGCCGATGATACGCAGCCGTTCTTTCTCGACAAACTTTATCCTCAAGTGCAGCAGGTGATCGCGTCGAACACCACGCTCAGCTTTAATGACAGCGCGCGCG
>JBGSRB010000516.1:0-14176 GCA_041737735.1 Anaerolineae bacterium
ACACGCGCGAGATCGTCAAGACCAGCCGCATAGTCAGCAACTACACCGGAATGCAGGTGCAGGCGAACAAAGCCATCGTCGGCGCGAATGCCTTCGCCCATGAAGCCGGCATCCATCAAGACGGAATGCTCAAGCACGCCAGCACGTTTGAGATCATGACGCCGGAAAGCGTCGGTTGGTCGCAAAGTCGTCTGGTCTTGGGCAAACACAGCGGACGCCACGCCCTCAAGGTGCGCCTGCAAGAACTGGGTTTCACCATCGAAAGCGATCAGCTCAATCATATTTTCGCGCGCTTCAAAGTGCTGGCGGATGCCAAAAAGAACGTGACCGACGCCGATCTCGAAGCACTGATGACCGACGAGCTTAATCGCTCGCAGGAAATCTTCCAGTTGATCGATATTCAAGTCACCTGCGGCACGATGGGCATGCCCACCGCCACCGCCAAGTTGCTCAGCATGGACGGTCAAGAATACATTCAGCCCGCCGTCGGCACGGGGCCTGTGGATGCCGCCTTCCGCGCGCTCGACGCCGTGATCCAATCCCCGAACACGCTGATCGAGTACAGCGTTCACAGCGTCACCGAAGGCATCGACGCGCTGGGCGAAGTCACCGTTCGCATCGCGACGCCTGATGGCAAGCGCTCGTTCGGCGGCTATGGCGCTGACGCCGATATTGTCGTCGCCAGTGTCAAAGCCTATCTCGCCGCGCTCAATCGCATGTTGGCGGTCACGGGTTACGGGGATCAACAGCCCGAAGGCGACGCCGCCACGGTTGGCGTGCGCGCGGCGAATCCGCAAACGGAGACGGCATGAAAACCATCGGCATGATCGGCGGCTTAAGTTGGGAATCATCCGCCGAGTATTACCGCATCGTCAACGAAACGGTCAAAGCACGGTTGGGCGGATTGCATTCCGCCCCAACCCTGATGTATTCGTTCGACTTTGCCGCGATCGAAACGCTTCAACAGCATGGGCGGTGGGATGAAGCCACCGCCCGCATGATCGACGCCGCGCAGCGGCTCGAACGCGGCGGCGCTAACCTACTCATCATCTGCTCGAACACCATGCACCGCATGGCGAATGAAGTCCAAGCGGCGGTCACAATTCCGCTGCTGCACATTGCCGACACCACCGCCGAAGCGATTCGCGCCACTGGCATCGACCAGATCGGCTTGCTCGGCACGCGCTACACCATGGAGCAAGACTTTTACAAAGGGCGGCTGACCGATAAGTTCGGCTTAAACGTGATTACGCCCAACGCTGAAGATCGCGCGCTCGTCAATCGCATCATCTATGAAGAATTGGTTGTCGGCATTATCAATCCCGCTTCGAAAGCCGCCTATCTGCGCGTGATCGCTGACCTTGAAGCGGCGGGCGCGCAAGGCATCATTTTGGGCTGCACCGAGATCATGCTGCTCGTCAAACAAGCTGATCTCGCGCTGCCCACCTTCGACACCACCACCCTGCATGCCGTGGCAGCCGTCGAAGCCGCACTCGGCATATCTGAAATTGTTTAACGGAGACAGACACTCATCATGACCCAACCACGCACCCTCTTTGAAAAAGTCTGGACGAATCACTTGGTTCGCCCCGAAGCCGACGGCTTGCCCGCCGCGCTCTACATCGATCTACATCTTGTGCATGAGGTCACATCGCCGCAGGCGTTCACCCAACTGCGCCAGCACGGGTTGAAGGTACGTCGCCCCGATCAAACGCTCGCCACGATGGATCACAGCACGCCGACCACCCCGCGCGGCTTAGATGGCTTGATCCCCGTCACCGACGGGCAAGCCGCCGCGCAGCTCGATGTGATGCGTCAGAACTGCGCTGATTTTGGCATTCCGCTGTTCGATCTCGGCACGCAGAATCAGGGCATTGTCCACGTGATCGGACCCGAACAAGGCTTGACGCAGCCCAACATGACGATCGTCTGCGGCGACAGCCACACCAGCACACACGGCGCGTTCGGCGCGCTAGCGTTCGGCATCGGCACGAGTGAAGTTGCGCATGTGCTGGCAACACAGACCTTACTCCAATACCGACCCAAAACGATGGCGGTGCGCGTCGATGGACGCCTTGCCGAAGGTGTCACCGCGAAAGACATCATCCTCGCCGTGATCGCCAAGATCGGCGTGGGCGGCGGCACGGGTTACGTGTTTGAATATATGGGCGAAGCCATCCGCGCGTTGAGCATGGAAGGGCGCATGACCATCTGCAATATGAGCATTGAAGGCGGCGCGCGCGCGGGCATGATCGCCCCCGACGACACGACCTTTGAATTCATCGCGGGGCGTCCGTTAGCGCCGCGCGGCGCGGATTGGGATCGCGCGGTCACGGCATGGCGCGAACTGCCCACCGACGACGGCGCGACCTTCGACAACGAAGTCGTGCTGAACGCCGATGAACTCGTCCCCATGATCACCTACGGCACCAACCCCGGCATGGGGATGCCCCTCACGGGTTATGTTCCCGATCCCGATCAGGCGGGCGATCTCAGCCAGCGGCAGGCGCTCGAAAAAGCTCTGCGCTACATGGATTTACAACCGGGACAACCGCTGCTCGGTAAAGCGGTCGATGTGGTCTTTTTGGGAAGCTGCACCAACTCACGCATTGGTGACTTGCGCGAAGCCGCACGCTTCATCAAGGGGCGCAAAGTTGCCGATGGCGTCCGCATGATGGTCGTGCCGGGATCGCAGCAGGTCAAGCGCCAAGCGGAAATCGAAGGCTTAGACGAAATCTTCAAAGCGGCGGGCGCGGAATGGCGCGAAGCGGGTTGCTCGATGTGCATCGCCATGAACGGCGATCAACTTGCGCCCGGTCAGTACGCCGTCAGCACCAGCAATCGCAACTTTGAAGGGCGTCAGGGCAAAGGCGGACGCACCTTCCTCGCCAGCCCGCTGACCGCCGCCGCGACCGCCGTCACCGGTGTGATCACCGACCCGCGCACGCTGATCCACGAACTGGAGGTCGTCTAACATGGAACCCATTACGCATCTCAGCGGGCGCGTGGTCGCGCTGCCGATCAACGACATCGACACCGACCAGATCATCCCCGCGCGCTATCTCAAAGTGACCGATAAGGCGGGTTTAGGGCAAGCGTTGTTTTCCGACTGGCGTTATGAAGCGGACGGCAGCCCCAAGCCCGATTTCATCCTCAACCAGCCGCAGCATCAGGGCGCGTCAGTGCTGATCGGCGGGCATAACTTCGGCTGCGGCAGTTCGCGCGAACATGCACCGTGGGCGTTGGTCGGCGCGGGCTTCCAAGCCGTGATCAGCACCTACTTTGCCGACATTTTCCGTAGCAACTCGCTCAAAAACGGCTTGCTGCCGATTATTGTTGACGAAGCCACCCACCAGCAGTTGATCAGCCTCGCGCAGGAAGACCCGACCACGCAGATCAGCATCGATCTCGAAGCACAAACGGTGATCTTACCGGACGGG
Organism: Anaerolineae bacterium; assembly: GCA_041737735.1. Classification (GTDB taxonomy): domain Bacteria; phylum Chloroflexota; class Anaerolineae; order Aggregatilineales; family Phototrophicaceae; genus Flexifilum. The sequence continues at coordinate 3,441 of JBGSRB010000516.1, forward strand.
CGCGCCGTGACCTTCCCCATCGACGCCTTCTCGAAGCACTGCTTGCTCAACGGCGTCGATCAACTCGGTTATCTGCTCAGTCTCGATCCTGAGACTTCCGCTTACGAAGCCGCGAACACCGCGCGCGTCAACACCGCGTCGTTAGCGGCAGGCTAATGTTTATGCAAAGGAAAGCGCGATGACTTACGTCGCCATTTACGACACCACGTTACGCGATGGCACGCAGCGTGAAGGCATCTCGCTTTCCGTTGCCGATAAACTGCGCGTGACCGAGCTTTTAGACAGTCTCGGCGTCGCCTATATCGAAGGCGGTTGGCCCGGCTCGAATCCGAAAGACGCCGCCTACTTCGACGCGGTGCGCGATCTCGATCTCAAGCACGCGCGTATCGCCGCCTTCGGTTCGACTTGCCGCAAAAACAGCCAGCCCGCTGACGATCCCAATATTCGCGCGTTGGTCGATGCTCAAACGCCCGTCGTGACCGTCGTCGGCAAAACATCGATGCTCCATGTCACCGATGTGCTGCAAACCACGCCCGCCGAAAACCTGCGCATGATCCGTGAGAGCGTCGCTTATCTCAAGGCGTTGGGCAAAGAAGTGATCTACGATGCCGAACACTTCTTCGATGGCGTCAAGCTCGATCTCGAATATGGCTTCGACACGTTACGCGCGGCGCTCGATGGCGGCGCGGATGTCGTCGTGCTGTGCGACACCAACGGCGGATCATTACCGTGGGAAATCGCGCGCTACGTTACCGCCATGCGCGACGCCTTCCCCGCAGCCGTGATCGGCGTCCATACCCACAATGACGGCGAACTCGCGGTCGCCAACAGCCTAGCCGCCGTGCAAGCGGGCGCAACCCACGTACAAGGCACGATCAACGGTTATGGCGAGCGCTGCGGCAACGCCAACCTGATCAGCATCATTCCCGATCTCGCGCTCAAAATGGGCATTTCTTGTTTGCCGCACGACGATCTGCGCCTCTTGACGCACGTCTCGCGCGCGGTCGCGGAAATCGCCAACCTCGCGCCTGATCATCATCTGCCTTTCGTTGGCAAAAGCGCTTTCGCCCATAAAGGCGGGATTCATGTCGCCGCCGTCCGCCGCAACGTGGACAGCTACCAGCACATCGATCCGGCGCTCGTCGGCAACGAGATGCGCATTCTCATCTCTGACCTTTCCGGTCAGGGCAATTTGCTCAGCAAAGCTGAAGAATTCGGCTTAGACGTGAGCAAAGCCGAAGCGCTTCAGGTGCTTGAAGAAATCAAAGCGCTCGAAAGCGAAGGGTACGTCTTTGAAGGCGCGGAGGCATCGGTTGCGGTGCGTTTGCATCGCGCCCGCCCCAATTATGAGCCGATCTTCAAGCTGATCGACTTCACCGTGATCGTCGAAGATCGGCGCGGACGCGGGCATCTGGCTGAAGCGATGGTCAAGCTCGATGTCAATGGGGATGTCGTGCATACCGCCGCCGAAGGCAACGGACCCGTTAACGCACTCGACCTTGCGCTGCGTAAGGCGCTGGTGCCGCGCTATCCGCAGCTTGCCGATTTTCAGCTTGCCGATTACAAAGTGCGTATTCTCGACGGACTCAACGGCACGGGCGCGATCACCCGCGTGCTGATCGACACGCACAACGGTCAGCATCGCTGGTCAACCGTCGGCGCTGGCACGAACATCATTCGCGCCAGTTGGTTGGCGCTGGTCGATAGCGTCGAGTATGGTTTATGTGTGCAGCCCAATGAAAATGCTGATGCTATGAGTGAAGAAAGTCTAACAACGCATGGATAAAGTCAATCTAGTGGAGAAGTTCGCGTTATTCACGGATCACTGGCACCCGCGCATTATCGGTGAGGTGCAAGGGATGCACGTTAAGATCGCCAAGTTGCAAGGTGAGTTTGTCTGGCATCATCATGAGCATGAAGATGAGTTATTTTTCGTCGTCAAAGGGCGCTTACTGCTCAAATTCCGCGACCGCGATGTGTGGTTAGACGAAGGCGAGTTTCTGATCGTGCCGCGCGGTGTCGAGCATTTGCCGGTTGCCGAGGAAGAAGTTCATCTGATGATGATCGAACCTGTTGGCACCGTCAACACCGGCAGCGCAACCGACAGCGACCGCACGCGCGCCGATCTCGAAACGATCTAACCTGTAACCCTTATCTAATCTGAGGCGCGGCTTGGCTGCGCCTTTCGCATGTGTGGAGCAAACAACCATGAAAGCCACCATCACCCTGCTGCCCGGCGACGGCATCGGACCGGAAGTGACCGCCGCCGCCGTCGAAGTCTTGAACACCATCGGCGCGAAGTTCGGTCACGAGTTCACGTATCACGAAGCGCTGATTGGCGGCATCGCCATTGATGAAACCGGCTCAGCCCTGCCCGATGCCACCCTGCGCCAATGCGAACAATCCGACGCGATTTTGCTCGGCGCGGTCGGCGGTTATAAGTGGGATAACCCGTCTGCGCCCGTGCGCCCCGAACAGGGCTTACTCAAAATTCGCAAGCATTTTAATCTGTTCGCCAATTTGCGCCCCGTGAAAGCGTATCCCGCCTTAGCCGAACACGCCCCGCTGCGTGCCGATCTGCTGCAAGACGTGGATATGCTGTTCGTCCGTGAACTGACGGGCGGCATTTACTTTGGTGAGCGCCACGAGCAGGGCGATGGCGATTTCGCCTACGACACCGAATATTATACGGTAGGCGAAGTCGAGCGCGTCGCGCACATCGCTTTCCGCGCCGCGCAGGGACGCCGTAAGAAACTTGCGTCGGTCGATAAAGCTAACGTTTTAGCGTCCATGCGTTTGTGGCGGCGCACCGTCGTGCAAGTGCATGAAGATTACGCCGATGTCGCGCTGGAGCATGTGCTGGTCGATGCTTGTACTATGCACCTGCTCACCCGCCCCGCGTCGTTTGATGTGATTGTCGCCAGCAACATGTTCGGGGATATTCTCAGTGATGAGGCGTCCGTCTTGGCGGGATCGTTGGGGATGCTGCCTTCTGCTTCGCTTGGCGCGGATCGACTGGGTTTGTACGAACCCGTGCATGGCAGCGCGCCTGACATCGCCGGACAAGGTAAAGCCAACCCCACAGGTGCGATCCTCAGCGCGGCGCTGCTGCTGCGTTATAGTCTCAATCTTGAGGACGAAGCGCGCACGGTTGAAGCCGCCGTCGAGCGCGTGCTGGCGGATGGCGCGCGCACGGCTGACATCGCGGGCAAAGACGGCACGCCCATCAGCACGGGTGAATTCACCCAAGCCGTGATCGCCGCACTGTAATACGCTAATTTGTGGGGCAAACACAGAGTTTAGGTTTGCCCCCACCATGACAGCGTTATTGCCGGAACCGCCATTCCCAAAGATCGCGGATTTCCACCGCGCGGCGCGGCGTGATCACGCTCAATGCTTGCTCCAAGTCGTTGAGAATGTCGTCGGTATCCTCGATGCCGATAGCGAAGCGCACCAAGTTATCCTTGATGCCCAGCGCCAAGCGTTCTTCGCTGGTTTTCTCGTAGTAGCTCATCAGCGCGGGTTGTTCGATCAGGCTTTCCACACCGCCCAGACTCGGCGCGATATACGGAATCTGCATGGCGTCGATAAACTTGCCCGCCGTCTTGAGATCGCCCTTCACCTCGAACGTCACCACACCGCCGAAACCGTTCATCTGCGCGGCAGCAACCGCGTAATCAGGGTGCGATTCCAGCCCCGGATAATACACACGCTCGATCATCGGGTGCGCCTCAAGATAACGCGCCACCCGTAACGCCGTCGCGTTTTGCTGACCCAAGCGCACACCCAATGTTTTGATTCCGCGTTCGAGCAGATACGCCGCGTGCGGATCAACCACGCCGCCCAACACGCCGCGCGCATCACGCAGCGCCTTCACGCGCGCGCCCCGCCCGATGATCACGCCCGCCAGCAGATCATTATGTCCCGCCAGATACTTGGTCGCGCTGTGAACGACGAAATCGATCCCCCACCCCAATGCCCGCTGATTAATCGGCGTGGCAAACGTGCTGTCGATCATCGTCATGACTTTGTGACCCTTGCCGATCTCCGCGACTTTCTCCAAATCCGCGATCCGCAGATACGGATTCGTCGGGCTTTCCGAGATGATGATGCGCGTCTGCTTCGGGATGATCGCCGCTTCCAGCGCGGCGTAATCGCCCATCGGCACGACGCTGGTTTCGATGCCCAAGCGCTTGAGGAAGGTCTGACAGAATTGGCGCGTGCGCCGATAACAATCATCGGTCATGACGATGTGCGCGCCCGTGGGCAGAACGGTCAGCAGCAGCGACGTGATCGCCGCCATGCCCGACGAGAACAATACCGCTTCATCGCCGCCATCTAAAGCCGCCAGCTTACGCTCGACCGCCGTCACAGTTGGATTGCCATAGCGACCGTATTCTTCGCGGTCGTCGCCATCGCCCCACGTCTTGCGCTCCATGAAGTCGATCAAGTCTTGCGTGTCGCGGAAACTGTAAGTCGCCGTTTGCACAATCGGCGTGGTCAGCGCGTTATAGCCCTTCGTGCGCGCTGTTCCGCCATGCACCGCGCGCGTGCTTTCGCCGTGCGGCGTATCGCCATTGCTGTTATCGTCGAATACGTCGGATGCAAAGTTGAAATCGTCGATCATGGTGTGCTGCTCCTCATCACCTGATGTAACCCCGACTTGCATGTCTCCGCTTGGTGCTGCGTGCCAAATAAAAAGAGACTTCCTGTTCGAGAAGTCTCTTTTTTGAGGTCGATTTCTAGCAAGTAAGCGCCTAGCGCTCACCTAGAAGCACGCTCTCATCTCCCAGATATTACCATCTGCCGGAATTGGCACCGTACTTGCTTCACCACTGGTGAAACTTGGGGTTGCCGCGGTTTCGTCGAGCCGAATCTCTCCACCGCTCTGGATAAGAGACAAACTGTATGGGGTTGTTAAATTACGTTGGAAAAAATATAGCACGCTTTTCCGCACGACGCAAGCATTTCGACGGCGGAAAGATGCGCGCGCAGCGAGACAGGGTTACACTTCTGCTCGACCTTCGATCTTGTCTCTGAGGATACATTAATCATGGCTCAACCGCTGCTGCTGCCACTTCCACGCCAAATCGCCATCACATCAGAACCGCAGCCCCTCGTTGACAGCGCCTCCATTTACATCGCGGATACCGCGCTTGTATTCGCGGCGCAAACCGCGCAAACTGCCCTGCGCGACCACGCCCGCCGCACATGGACGATCCGCACGGGCATCCCCGCAACCAATACCGCCCTGCATCTGCGCCTTGACGCAACGCTGCCGCCGCAAGGTTATCAACTGCGCGTCGCCGACAGTGTGATCAGTATCAGCGGTTCGGACTCAGCGGGTGTCTATTACGGCGTGCTAACGCTAACGCAATTGCTGCGCTTCTACGGTGAAATGCTGCCCGATCTCACCATCAACGATCACCCTGATTTCCCCGTGCGCGGCGTCATGCTCGACATCAGCCGTGACCGCGTGCCAACGTTGCCCAACCTCTACGCGCTGGTCGATCTGCTGGCAAGCTGGAAACTCAATCAACTGCAACTGTACATGGAACACAGTTTCGCCTATGCCGAGCATCCCACCGTGTGGCGCTATGCCTCACCTTTCACCCCGCAGGAGATTCTCGAACTCGACGCTTACTGCCGCCAGCGCCACATCGATCTTGTGCCGAATCAGAACAGTCTTGGTCACATGGAACGCTGGCTGAAGCATCCCGAATACCGCGCCTACGCCGAATGCCCCGACGGATTCATCGGCGATTTTGGCGATCACATGGGCGAACGCCGCCCCGCGACCTCGCTGAATCCCATCGATCCTGCCAGCATCGCGCTCATGTCCAGCTTATACGACGACTTGCTGCCGCATTTCTCGTCGCCACTGTTCAACATCGGCGGCGATGAACCGTGGGAACTCGGTCAGTGTGCCAGCCGATCCGCCTGCGAAACGCATGGACGCGGGCGTGTCTACATCGATCATCTGCTCAAGCTGCATGAAGAGGTGAGCGCGCGCGGTCGCCGCATGATGTTCTGGGCGGATGTCATCCTCAAATATCCCGACCTGCTCGCGGAAATGCCGCGCGATGCCATCGCCCTACAATGGGGTTATTCCGCCGCCGAATCCTACGATCAGCACGCGCCGAAGTTTGCCGCGTCGGGCTTGGCGTTCTATGTGTGTCCCGGCACGTCCAGTTGGAACTCACTCAGCGGGCGCACCGCCAATGCGCTCGGCAACCTGCTCGATGCCGCGCAAAGCGGTTTAGCGCACGGCGCAGCGGGTTATCTCATCACCGATTGGGGGGATCGCGGTCACTGGCAGCCTCAGCCCATCAGTTACCCCGGTTTCGCCTATGGTTTGGCGCTGGCGTGGAACGTCGCGGCGAATCGTGATCTCAATCTGCCCGCCGCGCTCGATCACTTCGTTTTTAACGACAGCGCGGGCATCGTGGGGCAAGTGCTGCTTGATCTGGGCAACCTCTACCAATTCAACGGCTTGGCTTATCCCAACGGCAGCCTATTATTCTTCCTGCTCCAGTTAAACGATCACGATCTCAACGCTTTCATCACCAACTTGGATACGCATGTCGTCACAGATCGCTTTTTCGGCATCGATCCCGCCGCGCTCGACCAAGTGCGCGCCCAATTGTCCGATTTACGCGTCCGCCTTGCTCACGCACGGATGCGCTGCGCCGATGCAGCGCTGATCCACGACGAGATCGCGCTGGTGATCGACCTATTGGCGCACGCCTGCGCGCGCGGTTTGGCGTTCAGTGATGCTGAAGCGCACCCTATCGGCGCACTGCTGACTGATCTCGAAAACCTAATCGCGCAGCAGCGCTTAAACTGGGTGGCGCGCTGTCGTCCCGGCGGTTTGAAAGACAGCCTACTGCGCTTCGAGCCGCTGCTCAGGCAGTATCGCGGGCAAGTCAGTGCAACGCCCAGTTATCTGTAAACTAGGCGGCTGAAGGGCGCGCTTAGAGGTGCGCCCAATGGCTATGCGCTAGAAAACCGCGAATATACTATACTAGTGCTATGTGACGACTCAACCAAGCACAGTAACCGATGGCGGAAATCAACAATTTTCAAGTGGACATCATGGTGATGAGCGGCGTCGATGACGGAATGCTGCTCACGTTTGCGCTCGACAACGGCGACGGCACCCGTGAAGGCGCGGCGTGGCAGTTGTCCGTCGGGCGGCGCGATGATAACGACCTCGCGTTGCGTAAAGATACTTACGCCTCGCGCTATCATGCGCGCCTGCTTTGGCGCAATGGCACCTGGTGGCTAGAAGACCTGAACAGCAAAAATGGCACGTTTATCGAAGACGCACAAGATGACGCGCGCATAAGCGGCACGATTGCGCTGGCATCCGGTCAGCTTTTTCGCATCGGGCGCACATGGTTGCGAATTCACGAGGGCATATGACCAGCATTAAAGACATTCTGATCAACGCGCGCCAAGAATCCTACCGAATGCAGCATCACTATCTCGGCGTCGAGCATCTTTTCATCGGCATGTTAGAGATTCAGCACGGCATCGCCAGCACGTTGCTCGAAGAACGCGGCTTGACCAGCAAGTATCTGATCGACGCCGTGCGCCGCAAAATCGGTAAGGGCAACCGTCAGCGCTTATGGGCGGGGATGCCCAACACGCCGCGCGCCGATGTCGTACTGAGCATCGCCAACGACCTCGCCCTGGAAGATCAGCGCACCGAGATCATCGAGCGCGATCTGCTGCTGGCGATTCTCGATGAAAACGACAGCATCCCCGTGCGCGTGCTGCATCACCTGAACATCAACAGCGCCAAACTCGCCGCCGACATCATCGCCCGCCCCCGCGAGTCCAGCGGCACGCAGCCCTACATCCGCGTCGATTTTGGGCGCGGCTTCGATGCCGCGAAACCTGTCAGCGAAGCCGAGTTGTTTATCCTGCGGCGCATGTTTCACGGTTACAGTCAGCTTCGCATCGAACGCCGCTTAACGGGTGGCTATTCCGGCGCATCGCTGTATGTCGTCACGCCGATCAGCGGTGATGACACGAACGATGCTCCACTCGTAGTCAAAATCGACGATGCCGACATCATCCTTGACGAAGCTGCGCGCTACGATGCTCATGTCAAAGCCAGCCTGCCCCCGCTGACCGCGCGCCTTGAGGACAAACCCACCACATCGGAAACATCGGCGCTGGCGGGCTTGAAATACACCTTTGTCACAGGTTCCGATGGCAGCAGTCGTGATCTGCGCGACGCCGCCGCCGATCTTGGCACAGAATTGGGTGAGTGGATCAAGCGCGAGCTGTATCCGCAATTCGGCGCAACATGGTGGATGCAAAGCCGCCCCTTCCGTTTTCCCGTGTGGTCGGAATACGATTGGCTGCTGCCGCCGCTGCTCACGCTCGAATACGTACCCGACGATCAAATCGCGTCCGATACGCTTATCATCCGCGATCCGGTGCGGCGCGCGCGCCTGCGCGATCTCGATTATGGCACGCCCGTCGTCGTCGAAGGCTTCATCGTCCAGCGCATCTATCGCGGACGCAACGCGCTGCAACTTTCCATCGGCAAAGGCTCAGAGGTTGCACGCCGTGCTTACAAAATCGAGCTGCGCGGCGTCGATTTCAGCGAGGATGTTTTCTATCGTGGTGAAGTCGTCGAGCGCATCGCGGGTCGCGTCTGGGAAACCCGCGACGCCGTGCTGCTCAACGATCTTAACGCGCTCGATCCCGATTTCGACCCGCACGCGCGCGCCATCCCCGGCTTGGATGCCGACCTGCGTCTGCTCAACCCACTGATCTATTACGATACCCTGCTCGATTACATCGTCAGCGGTTCGTTGAGCAAATTACACGGCGATTTACACTTGGGGAACATCCTACTCGGACCCAACCGCACACCCTTCTTGATCGATTTCGCGCTGGCGCGCAGTGGGCATACCCTGTTCGACTGGGCGTGTTTGGAACTCAGCATCCTCAACGACGTGATCATGCCGCACATGCGTCCCGATTGGGATGGCGCGCGCGCCGTTCTCAGCGCCTTAGCATACATCAATCGCGGCGTAGCTATCACCGATCCGCAACTGAGCGACCTCATGCGCCCGCTGGTCGCCCTACGCGAGATCGTCGCAGATCGTTTGAGCGCCGAAGGCAAATGGAGCGAGTATTACATCGCGCTGGCATTATGCGCCCTGCGCGCGGTTTCGTGGGATACATTGGCGATCCCGCAGCGCCGCCTGATGTTCTGCGTCAGCGCGCTGGCGATGAGCGAACTGTACAGCCGCCGTTCCAGCGATGGATCGGTCGATACGCTCACATCCGACGATCCATCGATCACGGATCAAACCGGCTTGTGATCGGCGCGCGCTTAATGCGTGGCTTCGCCTAAGGCTGCGCCCGTCAGCACCGCGCTGATCGCCTCAACCGTCGCGTCTGCCTCATGCACCCGATTTGGACAGACCGCGCGGATATTATCGAGCGTGTCAGCGTGATAGCCAATCGTCGCGTCTGGATCTTTGAGGATGTGTCCGGTCAGGACGCCGACCACACTTTCGCCCGCTTTGATCACGCCTTTATCAACCAGCTTCTTGACACCCGCCAACGAACAACCCGACGCGGGTTCGCAACCCAAGCCGATCCCGTCGATCAGCGCTTTGGCTTCCATAATTTCCTGATCGCTCACCTGCTCAACCACGCCGTTCGTCCAGCGGATTGAGCGCACCGCCTTCGGGTAATTGACCGGATTGCCGATCTTGATCGCCGTCGCAATCGTATCCGCGCGCATCGCTTCATACGACGCGAAATCACGTGCATACGCCTGATAGAGCGGGTTTGCGCCTTCCGCCTGAATCACCGCGATGCGCGGCAGCTTGTCGATCAGACCGAGATCGTACAGTTCTTTCAGCGCCTTGCCGAATGCCGAACTGTTGCCTAAATTGCCACCGGGACACACGATCCAATCCGGCACGTTCCAGCGCAGCTGCTGGATCGTCTCGAACATGATCGACTTCTGCCCCTCCAGCCGAAACGGATTGACCGAGTTCAGCACGTAGATGCCCAACGCCGCCGACATTTCCCGCACCAGCGCGATATTACGGTCAAAATCCGCCGCGATGCGGATGCACGTCGCGCCATACGCAATCGCCTGCGCCAGCTTACCGAGCGCGATCTGCTTGTTCTGAAACAGCACGATCCCCTGCATTCCGCTCCACGCCGCATACGCCGCCAGCGATGCCGATGTGTTGCCCGTCGAAGCACACGCGACGCGCGTCATGCCCAACACCATTGCCTGCGTGAAACCGCCCGTCATCCCGCGATCCTTGAATGAGCCGGTCGGGTTTTCGCCTTCATGCTTGAGATACAGCGTGTCCACGCCAGCCCACTTTGCCAAGCGCGGTGTTGGATACAAATTCGTGCTACCCTCTGGTCGACTGACGATCAGCGCAGCGTCCACATCGGGATAGATCAATTCCTTATAGCGCCACACACCACTGTTGTACGGCGCATCCAGCGATCCCAAGCGGCGGTCAAACAAGTCGCGCGTGACCGTTTGCCGCAGCGCGTCGTGATCGTGAATCACGTCGAGTAAGCCGCCGCACGCCTCACAGGTATAGATCACCGCGCTCGTTGGGTATTGCTGCTGACAGTCCATACATTGTAAGATGCTGGGCATGGCGAAACCTCCAGTAAGCACGCGCTAAGGATAACATCATCGTGACATTTTCCACAGCGGAAGCCTACGCTCC
>JBGSRB010000533.1:0-3893 GCA_041737735.1 Anaerolineae bacterium
TTCCGGCGCGAGCAACGACCAGCGGCGGAGTTGCAGCTCGCGCTCAACCGACTCATCGAGATCGCTCAGCGCAGCCGCGGGCGTCAGCGGCGCGAACCACTGCCCGATCTGATACTCGAAGCCGAGATCAGCAAAGTGTTCTTCATGATGCAGACGCGGCTGCTCGATGTTATCACTGACGATGCAGCGGCGTTCGCGCGTGATCAGCACACTGTAGGGCGCAGTCGCAGAATCGGCGTCGATGATCGGGTCTGCGCCCGCCGTGATCCACGCGATGTTATGCGGACGGCGAATCCATAACGCATCAGCCCGCCGTTCATCCAGCAGCGCGCGCAGCAACTCTTGTTTATAGGCGATCTCTTGAACGCGATCCATGCGCTTATCCCCCTGTAGGTGCGATCTTACTCATGATTCTACCGCGCGCGCGCGATTCACACATGAGGAAAGCGGACGAGATCACGTCGATCAGCCGAACTGCGTGCCACAGCAAGCGATTGCTTAAATATCCGCGCGGAAACTGGCGAACTGCCACAGATCGGCGTCACTGGGGCGCGGCTTGCCGAAGTTGGCGAACGCATCGTAACGATTCTTGAGCGGCGTCCAGTCAGTTTGGATCGATGGGCAGGTTCCCAGATACAGGTTCGCCACGTCGAGAATCTCACGGTGCGGCAGTTGATCCGGCACATTCAAACCCCTGCGCGGGTTGCGGATCATCCATGCGACCGCGCCCAAGACCGACGCTGCGACTTGTAATGTGGTCGCGTTCTGACCGGGAACCGACGCGCGTGCCTGATGAATATCCAACTGCGAACCTGTCCACCAGCCGTTGAACACATGACCCAGCAGCAGCACGCCCAGTTCATCCCGGCCCGACACGATCTCATCGGACATGATGCGCCCGCGCAACTGCGGATCATAACTGCTCATGCGGAGTTCCATCAGCGATGAGATCGCTTCATTGCACGGCATGTAAGCGTAATGCACGGTCGGGCGATAGATCGGCTTGTCACCGTCCCACACCGTGAGATAATCGGACAGCGTGAAGGCTTCGCCGTGCCGCACCACCATCCCGATGATCTCGCCACCGTTGGGAACCCACGAGCGCACAAACGTATTGATGCCCATCTGATTCAGGCAAATCTGATTGCCGGGTCCGTAACTATGCACGAACGCGCCCTCAGGCAGCGTGCGCTCATGCGTTCCCCACCCCATCTCGGCGGGCGCGATGCCTTCTTCGTAGAAGCCTTCGATTGACCACGTATTGACGAATTCCCCGACTTCTTTGGGCGTGTGCGCGATCTGCGTGTCGCGTTCGGAAATATGAATCACTTTCACGCCCAGAAGGTGCGCCATCTGCGCCCACTGCTGATCGGCAGCGGCAGCTTGCAGCGCGTCGAGTTCCGCACGAGTCACGAGATCGGGCTGCTGGATGAGCGCGGCGGTCATATCTTCGAGCGCGACTTTCGCCCAATGGCTGACCAAGCCGGGATTCGCGCCATGCTCAACGACCGCGGTCACGCCCGGTTCTGCCCACGATGCCGCGCGCTGACGCAGCGCCATATGCCGCACATACAACGTGCGATCCTGCGGCGGCGTGCTTTCGAGATCATGATACGGGTCCCATAATTCGACCGACGTATTGATATACAGCACATCGTGATCGTGGCACCACTGGATGATCTCGCCCGCGTCGATGTTCCACGCCAGATCAACCAGCAGATCGCCCGCGCCGACATACTGCGCCAGCGTTTCCGCCAGATTATCGGGCGTGATCTGCGTTTGCACGTAATTCACGCCTGCCGCCAGCGCCGTCGGCACTTTGTGGCGCAGGTCAAGCATCTCGATAATCGTCACGCGCGTGAAATCCATCTCGAAGTGACGCAGCACCAGCGGTAAGAAACATTCCGACACCGATCCCGCGCCAAGCACCAGCACCCGTCCAGCAAAGGGGATTTTCATTCGATAGTTTGTCCTTTATAGATGTTAGTCGGGGCAAGCGCCCCACAGCCACCGAAAATTAGAAGCGCAGATTATAGTAGTAACCCGCCTGCGTATCAATTCACAAAATCGAGTATGATAAGATAAATCACAGGTTGCACATTTAGAACAAATAGTCTATCATACTGTGACCTCTTGCTCGAACGATTGTATAAAAGGACGGCAGCGTTGGCTCCGCGAAAATCGAACCGATCCAAAGCAGACGAAATCATCCAGAATCAAATGTCACTGGATGGCAGCGACGAAGGGCGGCAGAAAGCGCTCGATGCCGCGCTCGATGAAATCACCAAGCGCTTTGGCGATGGCGCGATCATCCGTTTGGGTGACGCCACTCATATGGATATTGCCGTGATCCCCAGTGGATCGCTGACCGTCGATATTGCGCTGGGCGTGGGCGGCATTCCGCGCGGGCGCGTGCTGGAAATCTACGGACCCGAAAGTTCGGGTAAAACCACCTTATGCCTGCACGTGATCGCGGAAGCGCAGAAGCGCGGCGGTTTGGCGGCGTTCGTCGATATGGAACATGCGCTTGACCCGATCTATGCGCGGCGCATCGGCGTCGATGTGGATCGTCTGTATATCTCGCAACCCGACACCGCCGAGCAAGCACTGGAGATCACCGAGTCGCTGGTGCGGTCGGGTGCGCTCGATGTCGTCGTGCTAGACAGTGTGGCGGCGCTCGTTCCGCGCGCTGAAATCGAAGGCGAAATGGGCGATAGTCATGTCGGCATTCAAGCCCGCTTGATGAGCCAAGCCCTCCGCAAGTTGAGCGGCGCGATCAAGCAGTCGAATGTCGCCGTGATGTTCACGAATCAACTACGCGATAAAATCGGAGTCATGTACGGCTCGCCCGAAACAACCAGCGGCGGACGCGCGTTGAAATTCTACGCCAGCGTGCGCCTCGACATCCGGCGCATGGAGTCGATCAAAGGCAGCGGCGGCGAAGTGTTGGGCAATCGCGTGCGCGTGCGCGTCACCAAGAACAAAGTCGCGCCGCCCTTCCGCGAAGCCGAGTTCGACATCATGTTCCTTGAAGGCGGCATCAGCAAAAACGGCGAGATTCTCGATCTCGGCACCGAACTCAACATCATCGAGAAGCGCGGCGCTTTCTACCGCTATAATGATGGCTTGCTCGGTCAGGGACGCGAGAACGCTAAGCAATTTCTCTCGGAAAACCCCACCATGCGCGACGAGATCGAACAGAAAATCCGCGCGGAATACGGCATGAATCCATCACTGGCGAAGTTTGGCGACGGCAGCGATAGCGCCAGCGACGATTAAATCCGCGCGCTGACAAGCCCGCACGAATCAAAAAAGCACCGCCACACAATTGTGTGACGGTGCTTTAGATAGTCATGTTATCGACGGCTGGTTTAGCCGCTGATGACCTTGACGGCGCTGGCTTGTTTGCCCTTCTTACCTTCGGTGATCTCGAATTCCACTTTGTCTCCGTCATTCAGGGTGCGGAAGCCGCTGCTCTGAATTTCCGAGTAGTGAACGAAGAGATCAGCACCACTCTCGGGCGTAATAAAGCCGTAGCCTTTTTCGCCGTTGAACCACTTCACTGTACCTGTCACACGATTAGCCATTGTGCTTTGACTCCTGAGTCGTTTGGGTTTTTGCCAACATCTTCGGTACACACTATCCCAGGTGATTCAGGGAACTTGCGTAGTACGCTTCTGGAGAAGTGCAGATGGTGCGAAGGTGCAGCCGTTTCTGTGTTCTCTTGTTGAAGTTGTTTGGGTGCCTAACCACAGCACCAATGTGTTCGGACAACAGCGTCCGTTTGATTCCACATTGCGGCTACAGCATATCATGTTTTGTGAATAACGCAAGCATCAATTTCGGATATGTTCGCAAATTATGCCAACCGGCTTAGATCGCCTGCGCCCACC
>JBGSRB010000537.1:0-2706 GCA_041737735.1 Anaerolineae bacterium
CCACGCGCACACCGTCAGCGACGGCATCATTCACACCGCGCCCAAGTAATACGCCATCGCCCACGCGCACGCAAACCCCGACGATCACGCCGACGCCATCGATTACGCCGACGATCACGCCCAATATCACGCTTACCTTGCAGCAGGCGACGTTGTTCTTTGACTTCCAAACCGCGACCTACGCCGCGTGTGATTTCAATTACGAGATTCTCGATCAAACGCCAGCTAACGCCGATTTCCACCCGACGAACAGCCCGTATACCCGCACGATCCAGCTTCGCAACACCGGACGCTGCGCGTGGGATCGCAACACCGCGCTTTATTACGTGCGCGACGAAAATTTCAACGCCGAGCCGCGCCTGCTGATCCGTGAGCGCATCGACGTGGGCGAAGAAGTCACGCTGACGTTCATCGGGCGCACACCGTCCACAGGCGGGATGCTGACCGGGGTCTGGGAATTACGCACACCCGGACAAATTCTGATCGGTGAGCCGTTGTTTATCAGCGTGAATGTGTTTGTAGGGGGCGGGTGATGAACCGTGAGCAAGCGTGGGCATTGATGACCGAATACACCCAAAGCGAGTCGCTGCGGCGGCACATGCTGGCGGTCGAGTGCGCCATGCGCGCCTATGCGCCGCGCTTCGCTGGCGATCCTGATCTGTGGGGCGTGGTGGGCTTGCTGCACGACTTCGATTATGAGCGCTATCCCGACATCAGCGTGGAAGGGCATCCCGTGGTGGGCGTGAAGCTGCTGCGCGAGCGCGGCGTTGACGACGTAATCACGCGCGCGATCTTGGCGCACGCCAGCGAAATCACGGGCGTTGAACCCGCATCGCTATTAGAAAAAACGCTGGTCGCCGTCGATGAGCTGACCGGTTTCCTGATCGCGGTGGCGCTGGTGCGTCCGTCGAAAAGCATCACCGACGTCAAATTGTCGTCAGTAAAGAAAAAATGGAAAGATCGAACGTTCGCCGCGCCCGTTCATCGTGACGAGATCGAACATGCGGCGGGGGCGCTAGGCATTCCATTGGATGAGCATATCCAGTTTGTGCTGGACGCCATGATCGCCAGCGCTGATACACTCGGTCTAGCGGGTGAAAACGCCGCCGGATGATGAAAACGGTCGGGGCAGAGTTATGTCTCTGCCCCCCTAAACATCCTTACGCCTGCACATGGATCGGCGTGCCGATCTCGATGAAGTTATAGAACCATTCCGCTTCGGGCGTCGGCAGGTTGACGCACCCACTGCTCATCTGTTGTCCCCAATTGGTGTGCCAATACGTGCCGTGCAGCGCATAACCCGCGTAGAAATACACAATATACGGCACGCCGGGCAGGTTATAGCCGGGTCCGCTCATCGTTTGCGAGAGGTATTTACGCTGCGCGCGGAAACTGCCTTGCACGGTCGGCGTGGCGGGGCGTCCCATCGATGCCAGCACATTCCGCACCAGTCGCCCATCGTCATAAGCATAGACGCGCGAATCACTCAGATCGACGATGATTTCGCGTCCCACGCCGACACGCGCGGCGGGTGCGCCTTCCGCATCAATGAAGCTGTGTTCGACGCCTGCCAGCACTCCCGCGCCGGGGATGGTCAGTGCTTGCCCCGGTTGGATCGCGTTGACTTGAAAAATGTCATTGGCTTGGGCGATGGTCAACCAACTGACGTTGTAGGTCATGCCAATGCTGACCAGTGTCTCGCCCGTTTGCACGATGTGCGTCACGATGTTAGTCGAACCGACTTCCATGCCGCGTGCCGTCACGCTGTCGGCGGAAGGCACACCGCTGATCAAGAGCTGCTGACCCGCGTAAATCAGATCAGGATTGAGGACATTGTTCATGCGCGCCAACTCTGACAGCGACACGTTATATTGCCGCGCGATGCTGCCCAAACTTTGCCCGCGACCGACTGTGTGATAGACCGGCGGTTCAGCATCAGCGGCGATTTCCGCTGGCGCTTCGGGTTCGGGTGCGACGGGTGGCGCGGCTTCAACTTCGACTTCGACCTCGACGGCGGGCGCTTCGGGTGCGTTCGACGGGATGATCAGGTCTTGACCGGGGTAGATCACCCAAGCGTTGGTGATCGCGTTGGCGTTCACGATCTGATCGACGGTCACGCCGTACTGCTGCGAAATGCGGAACAGGTTATCGCCGGGGCGCACGGTATGGGTGACATTCTCTTGCGCGTGAACAGCGGGGATGCCAAGAAGCAGTAACACAACGATCAGCAGGGCGGAACGGCGCATCGGTCTTTATCCTAATATTTATGCTGCTTATCACGATTACAGTCGATTGTAGCATGATTTCGTCCCTGCGCTTGGGGGAAATCATCGTCCGCAATTGCCCCCGTTCCTGTTTACGATTACAATGCCGTGAGCAAATGCACGATTTAAGGTGATAACATGCTGGTACGCGCGTATCGGTTGACGGATAAATTCGGCGTGGTGACGCTCAAGTTGAGCCTCGCGCTGGTCGAAACCCTGCTCGATGGAGTGGGGGTGCTGTGGAGCGCGGTCGCGGCGCTGCTGCGGCTGATCGCGCGGGCGATCTGGTTCGTGCTGCGCCCGCTATTTATGCTCATCAGTGGCATTGTGTTGGGCGTGTTCGGCTTGTCGCGCACAACGGGGCGCGCGCGTTCGGCGCAGATGGCGCGGCGTGCTGCTCGTGAGCAGATCGACTCCGCCGTGATCGAAGACCCGCTGCGCG
>JBGSRB010000544.1:0-6420 GCA_041737735.1 Anaerolineae bacterium
GTGCGCGTGGCGGTCGCCGCCGCCGGACGTTCGACTTCCATTTACGACGCCGATCTCGCGGGCGCGATCTTTCTCGTGATCGGTGGCGAGAAGCGCGGCGTCACCCGTTCGTTTGCCGATAATGCTGACCTGCGCTTGAGCATCCCCTATGCGCGGCGCTACGATCAGTCGTTGGGAACGACCGCCGCCGCCGCCGTGATCGCGTTCGAGATCATGCGCCAGCGCAGCTATGGGGTGTGAGGCTAGAATCAAAAAAGCGAAAATCGGTGTGATTTTCGCTCGTTGTCGGGGCGGCGGGATTCGAACCCACGACCTCAGCGTCCCGATCGCTGCGCGCTACCAAGCTGCGCCACGCCCCGTCATTGGACAGCAACAAGCATAATAGATGCGCGGGTGTTGTGCAAGTGTCAACCTTGCTGCGTAAAGCCGGAAAACCCACCTGATTCATGCGGCGCAACTCATGCGTTCGATGGTACAATATCAGCACATCCGTATAGACAATCCAAACACTCATGACCGATCAACCGTTCGTCCATTTGCATGTGCATACCGAGTTTTCGCTGCTCGATGGCTTTAGCCGCATCCCCAAGCTGGTCAACCGCGCCGCCGAATTGAACATGGAAGCGCTGGCGATCACCGATCACGGCGTGATGTTCGGCGTAATCGACTTCTATCGCGCGTGCAAGAAAGCGGGCGTCAAGCCGATCATCGGCATGGAAGGTTATCTCGCGCCGCGTCGCATGACCGACCGCGACGCCAAAGAGGATCGGCGCGCCTTCCACCTGTTGATGCTGGCGCAAAATCAAACGGGCTATCAAAACCTGCTCAAGATCGCCAGCGCCGCACAGCTTCAAGGCTTCTATCGCAATCCGCGCATCGACCGCGACTTTCTCGAAGCCCACTCCGACGGCTTGATCGTCACGTCGGGCTGCTTGGCGGGCGAAATTCCGTCGCTGATCATGCAGGGGCGCGAAGATGACGCGCGCAACCTGCTGAATTGGTATCTCGACGTGTTCGGCAAAGACCGCTTCTATCTCGAATTGCAGCAGCACGACATCCCCGAATTGGCGACGGTCAATAACTGGCTCGTCGAGATCGGCAAAAAAGATGATGTGCGCTTCGTCGCCACCAGCGATGTGCATTACGTGCTGGATTCCGATTACGACCCGCACGATACGCTGCTGTGCATTCAAACGGGCGAACTGAAAAGCAAAACCGACCGAATGCACATGAGCGACAACAGTTACTTCCTGACGGAATCCGCGAAAATGTGGGAATGGTTCGGGCATATCGACGGCGGATCGCCCCTGCTGAACACGCTTCAGGTCGCGGAAATGTGCGCGCTTGATCTCGATCAAAAAGGGTATCACCTGCCCGTTTTCCCCGTGCCGGAAGGCTTCGATGCTGCCAGTTATGTGCGCCATCTGTGCGAAATCGGCTTGGGCTGGCGCTACGGTTCGCGCGCCGATGAAGCCGTCTACCGCGAACGGCTCGACTTTGAACTGAACGTGATCGACACGATGGGCTTCAACACCTACTTCTTGATCGTGTGGGACTTGTGCGAATATGCACGCGCCACCGACATCTGGTGGAATGTGCGCGGTTCGGGCGCGGGCAGCATCGCCGCGTATTGTCTGGGCATCACCAACATCGACCCGATCGAGAATAATTTGCTGTTCGAGCGCTTCTTGAACCCCGGGCGCGTCAGTATGCCCGATATTGACATCGACTTCCCCGACGACCGCCGCAACGAGATGATCCAGTATACGGCGCGCAAGTATGGCGAAGATAAAGTCGCGGCGATCATCACCTTTGGAACGTTGGGCGCGAAAGCGGCGATCCGTGACGTGGGGCGCGCGCTCGGCGTCGATCTCAGCGTGGTTAACGCAGCGGCGCGCTTGATTCCGACTGAGCCGAAGCCCAAGCCCGTTAAAAAATACGTCGCCGAAAACCCCGACTTACAGAAACTCTACGACAGCGACGCTCAACTACGCCAGATCATCGATACCGCCGCTGAATTGCAAGGCATCAGCCGCCATGCCAGCACGCACGCCGCCGGTGTGATCGTGGGCGATAAGCCGCTGGTCGAATATCTGCCTTTGCATCGCCAAACCAAAGGCGACGACGATAACACGCTCAAGCAGGTGACGCAGTTCCCGATGGAAACGTGCGAGTCTATCGGTTTGCTCAAGGTAGACTTTCTCGGCTTATCAACGCTGACCTACCTGCGTAAAGCCTGCGAATTGATCGCCAAGCATCGCGGCATCGACTACGACATGGATAACATCCCCTATCGTCCCACGGGGGATGAAACGCAGGATCGCATGTTGGCGCAGATGTTCGAGATGCTCAGTCGCGGTGAAACCATCGGCGTGTTTCAACTGGAAAGCAGCGGAATGCAGGGCATGTTGCGCCAGATGAAGCCGTTCAAGTTTGAGCATATCGTCGCGGCGGTGTCGTTGTATCGTCCGGGCCCGATGGATTACATCCCGACGTATAACGCGCGCCTGCACGGGGAAGAGGTGGTGCATTTCCACCATCCGAAGCTTGAGCCGATTCTGGCTGAAACTTACGGAATCTGCTTATCAGGTGACACGCTGGTCATTGATGCTGAAACAGGATTACGTCATAGACTCGATGCGCTTGCTGAGCGTGCTGGCAATTTTTGGATACAGGGTGTTGATGAGAATTTCAACGCTCAAATCGGCAAAGTCACTCATTGGATCGATAATGGCGAGAAACCAACGTTTTGTCTAAAACTTCGTAATGGCACAACGATCAATGCGACCGCAAACCATCTATTTTTGACAGAACATGGTTGGAAACGCCTTGATCAATTATGTGCTGACGACTATATCGCCACACCAATGCAATTGAATGAGCCGCAGCAGCCCGTTATCATCGAACGGGAAAAGCTGCGTGTATTGGCATATCTCATAGGTGATGGCAGTTTAGGCAGCGGCGCGGCGGTTGATTTTGTTGCTAAGGATCAAGCACTGATTGACGAGTACCTTCGTTGTTTAAGTATCTTCGATGATCTAGAACCCGTTTTCATCAAACAAATTCGTGATGTGTTGCGCGTAAGTATTCGCAGCAAAAGTTACAAACAAGTCAGTAGTTTGTTGGCATGGTTGCGCCAACTTGGGTTGAAACACCCACCCGGCGGTAAATTCGGCGGTTTGCGTAGCCATGAAAAGCACATTCCTGAATTTGTGTTTGGGCTATCGAATGATGATCTCGCCTACTTTATAGCATCCCTTTGGGATTGTGATGGATATGTCAGCAATGAGTTGTGTCATTACAAAACCATTTCACAGCAGTTAGCGCTTGATGTGCAAACGCTTTTGCTGCGCTTTGGCATTGCCTCAACCATCCACACTGCCGACTATGTTTCCGCTGTTCGCGGTGCGCGCACTGCTTTCCAAGTGACTATTTATGCCACTAAGCGTTTTACCGAGCTAATGTCAGATCACATGGCTTCTGTAAAACGTAATGTCACATGCACGGCAATTCACCATACAACGCTTGATCGCGCTTTGTTTGTAGAAGAAGTAGATGCTACTACAACCTTATCGCGTCGTGCTTTGATGGTTACGTATGGGATTGATCGTCAACATTTCACCAAGAAACGTGTGCAAACCAAGCGCATTGCCGCGCATATTGTGCATGATGCTGCACATGGTTTATCCCTCCCCAAAACGCGACAACATCTTCAAGTGCGTTGGGAAGGCATTGACTCGATCCTACCTGTGGGTGTTCAGCGTGTTTACGACCTCACAGTTGAGCATCTGCACAATTTCGTCGCCAACAATATGATTGTGCATAATTGCGTATATCAAGAACAAATTATGCAGATCGGGCAGCAATTGTTCGGCTATACGCTGGGCGATGCCGACCTGATGCGCCGCGCGGTGTCGAAGAAAAAGAAAGAGGATTTGCAAAGACACCGCGAGATTTTCGTCACACAAGGTCCACAGCTTGATCCAACGATGACGGTTGATGCCGCTAATAAGATTTTTGACGACATTGACTTTTTTGCTAACTACGGCTTCAACAAATCACATGCAAGCGATTACGCCGTTCTCACCTGCCAGACCGCCTATCTCAAATGCCACTATTCCGAAGAATACATGGCGGCGCTGCTGACCGTGTATTTCGACGACGCCGTGAAGGTCACGACCTTTTTGGCGGAATGCAAACGGCTCGACATCCCGATTTTGCCGCCCGACGTGAACTATAGCCAGCTTGATTTCGACATCCAAACGCAGTCCAACGGCAAACGCGGGATTCGCTTTGGCTTGGCGGCGATCAAAAACGCGGGACGCGGTGCGCTCAACTGGTTGATCGAAGCGCGCGGCGATCAACCGTTCGCCGACTTACTCGACTTCTGCCGACGCGTCGATCTGCGGCAGGTGGGCAAGCGCGCGCTCGAACAGTTGATCAAGGTCGGTGCGCTGCAAGCCTTCGGCGCGCGTCCCGTGCTGCTCAGCGCCATTGATCGCATCGTCAATTACAGCGCCGAAGCCCACAAAGCCCACGAAGTCGGGCAAATCAGCCTATTTGGTGAGGCGACAGGCGGCGGATCATTCGATGACGATCTGCTGCGCAACCTGCCCGCCAGCGACGATGTGCCACAGCGCACCCAACTCGACTGGGAAAAGGAACTACTCGGCATTTACCTGAGCAGCCACCCGATTGACGCCTACCTCAGCGAGATCACGCACGCCAATATTACGCCGAGTCACGCCATCCGCGATCAAGAGAATGATCTGCACGGCAAGGGTGTACGTTTCGTCGGCTTGGTCACGGGCTTACGCAAAATGCCCACCAAAAACAAAGACATGATGTGCGTGGTCACGCTGGAAGATCGCTACGGCTCGATTGACGCGGTCTTGTTCCCGCGCAAGTGGGCGGAATATGAAGAACTGCTGACCGAAGGCGCGGTCGTGATGGTCATGGGCGAAGTCGATCACTCACGCAATGATCCGCAGATCAAGTGCGAGCGCGTGGTCAACGAGTTCGACACCTTAACGAGCGCCGATGATCAGTCGATGTCCGTGTATGCCCCGCCTGCCTACAGTGCGCCCGCCTATCACGCGCCCACCAACGGCGATCACGACGATGATGCGCCACCCTTCGCACCCGACGCCGCCGCACCCGAACCGCCGACGATGGACGAACTGCCCGTCACCAGCGATTGGGATAGCTGGGGCGATCTCGACCCGCTAACCCTCGGCACGCCGCCATCCGCGCCGCGCCTGCTCACGATTCGGCTGCATCGCACAGGGGATGATAAACGCGACAGCCGCCGCTTAAAGCATGTCGTCGGCTTGGTCACGGCGGAACCGGGGCGCGATCACTTCCGCATCATGTTAATTCTGCGCGGGCAGGAAACGCACCTGTTTACGTTCGACGAGACGACAGGCATCAACGCTGACCTGCTGGATCAACTCAACGCGCTTTCCGGCGTAGAAGCGCAGGAAGAAGCCAGCGATCCTATCAGTAGCGATCCGGTCAATAAGGAGCAAGTTTCATGAATGCTGGACAAGCCCATTGGTCAACGGTGTATCAAACCAAAGCGGCTGATCAAGTCAGTTGGCATCAAACACAGCCTACATTGTCACTTGAGTTGATCCAAGCGACGCAAGCGGCTGTGTCCGCGCCAATCATCGACATGGGCGCAGGTGCATCAACCTTGGTCGATCATTTACTGGCGCGCGGCTACACCACCATCACGCTGCTTGATCTGGCGGCGGAAGCGCTGCAAGTTGCCCAAGATCGTTTAGGGGCTGCCGCTGCCGCGCTCACATGGATCACGGGGGACGCCACCACCGCTGACTTGCCTGCCGCCCATTATGCTGTATGGCATGACCGCGCCGTGTTTCATTTCCTCACCGATCCGCTGGCGCGCGCCCGCTATATCGAACAACTTAACCATGCGCTGCAAGCCAACGGTCACGTTATCATCGCCACTTTTGCGCTTGATGGTCCCGAAATGTGCAGTGGTCTGCCCGTCGCCCGCTACGATGTTGCTGGTTTACAAGCCGTGTTGGGCGCAGCTTTTACACTGATCAGCAGCCACACCGAAACGCACCTCACCCCTTGGGGCAGTGAACAAAACTTCATCTATTGCCATTTTCGCCGCAGCAGCTCATCATGAGTCGGCGGGCGCGTCGTCGGCATCCCATGTGCGCGTGTAATTTTGATCGAGCTTGGCTTGCACCGCCGCGCCCAAATCGATCCCGCTGACATCCGCCAGTTGCAGCAGATACAGCAGCACGTCCGCCAATTCACCCGCTAAAGCGTCCTGATCCGCCGTTTCGCGCCACTGGAAATGTTCCAGCACTTCGGCGGCTTCGAGGCTGAGCGAGATCGCCAGATTGCGCGGTGTTTGCGGACGCTTGCTGTCCGGCTGATACC
>JBGSRB010000607.1:0-2832 GCA_041737735.1 Anaerolineae bacterium
CTTGCGTGATCGCGACCGCGGGCGGCAGCGCTGGCGGATTCAATGCGCCCCCATTCGCAAGCTGATCGAGCATGAAGGCGCTGCCCATCGGCGTCACATAGACCACGCGGCTGTTGGGTGTCAACTGGGCGATCGTCGGCGCGGTGTTGGGCGTAAAGCCATTGGTGTAAAACAAGGTGTGCGCCTGATTGATCAACAGATAACCATCCGCCGTACCGTAGACATCCTGATATTGCGGATCAAACGGCATGTGCGAATTGTTACCCGGTGTGCCATCCGCCAGCACCATATTCCAGTAGCGATTGTTTTGCATGTCGGTCGAGAGAAACGCCACCCACTGACCGCCGTTGACCCAACGCGCCAACAAGTGATAGCGCGTGCTGTCGGCGTGGATCGTCGTCATGGCGCTGTCGTTCGCCGGAATGTTCCAGCCTAGCGCGTTGAAGTTCGGCGTTTGACCATCTTGCGGCGCGGCGGCAAAGTTCTCGTCAGCATACGCCATGATCGCGCGCCCCGTCAGCGGCTGCACCTGCACCTCAGCCCGCGTATACGGGCTGGGGCTGATGGCGGGCGTGGCAGGATCAAACCCGAAGGCGCGCCACGCATAAGCGGGCCACGTGTGCCAACCGCCCACCGACTGCGGGATCATCTGGAAATGAACATACGTGCCGTCAAGATGCTGCACAGCGGGCGCGGAAAGCTGCACCTGCGGCGCGTCGGGATGCGTGTGATCGATGAAGGCGGTGGCATCACCCGTTTGCGTCTCGAACAGCAGCACGCGCCACGTCGGGTTCGCGAAATCACCGCCGAACAAACCGACGGCGAAGAATTGCCCGTTGGCGGTGAAAATGTTCTCACCGCCCAGATTGATCGTTTCGCCCGGCTGCGCCTGATGCGTTTGCGTGAACGCCCCCGCCGCCAGATCATAAATGCCGAGCGCTTGTAATCCGGTGTTCAACTGCGACACCAACACCAGCGTGCGCCCGTTGGGTGCAATCCGCAGATCAAGGTATTGGCTTTCGTTGGGCAGCAGCGGGCGCGGCATGGAAGCCTGTTCGCCCGCTGCATTGATCCAGCGCAGGGTGTCGGTTTCCGCCTCATGCACCACCGCATACCACACGCTTGCCGGCAGCAATTGCGCGGCGGAGGCGGGCAGGGTCAGCGCCAGCAGCAGCAGCCCAACACCGATCAGGAGCGCGAGTCGCTTACCCATGATTGACGCCGTTCGTCTCGGCTTGCGGATACGCGGCGGCGATTGCCGTCTGCGCGATCAAGCCGTAGGCGGCTGCCCACGCCCCGCGAATATCTTCCGTGAAGGTGTCGCCAAACGCATCACCCAGCGCCCACAGCAGCGCCGCGCCGACGCTGTTCCAATGCTCGATGGTGACGCCGTAAGCGACATGGCGACTGCCCAAGCTTTGAATCGCCGGAACGATCGAGTCCAGATTATCCAAGCTGGCGACGACCACGGCGATGGTCTGCATCAGCTTCATACGTTGTTCGCGCATATCACCGTGAAACATGCGCTGCGTGCTGGGATCAATCTCGAACAAGCGCTCGTAAAAGCGGCTGGCAAGGTGATCGGCGTCGGTGACCATGCCGAAGGTGGTTTGGACGATGGCTTTTTGCTTGTCGGTCAGGCTCATGATGTATTGCTCCTTTTGAGTAGCGTTGCTTAGCGTTACTTAGGTAAATGTCATGCGCGTTGTTGTTCACTGATTACAGAGTGATCAGGTGGAGCGGCTGCCCCACCCTGACACCATCGGCGCTGCGTTAGCGGGATTCCCCCGCGATGTCACCAAGTTTGATGTAGCCCGCGTGCAGCGCTTGCGACGCTGGCACAACCGTTAAATCAAGCGCGGGCAGCCCGTCGCGATCAGGGTTGAGCGCGATCACGCTTTCGTCGGCGCAAACCACCACAAATACGCCCGCTTCAGCGCTGGTGACGATGCAGCCCGCCGGAATAACCATGGTGTAGCACACTTGCTCGAACACACCCGCCTCGGCAAGCGCAACATCGATGCAGTATTCAAGCGTGGTGCTGCCATCACCCTGCTCACGGGTATCCCCAACTTCCGTGCCGCGCAGGTCAACCATCAGACCACCATCAGGGTGGGGTTGGAACTCGATCTTGGTGAAATTGAACGAAACCTGGTCAGTTGGCACGACATCCGCGCTCGGATCAGCGGTCGGCGCGACAATCCGCAGGCGCAGCGGGTCGTCGTCATCATCAGCGGCGGCGATCAAGCCTACGAACGGCTCGCTGGTGGTGTCGTGATAGTTATGGATCGCCAAGCCGAGCTGCTTAATGTTGTTGGTGCAGGTGGCGCATTCATCGGGCAGGTTGATCGTCATCCAAGCGTGCAGGCTGATGTCATCGTCGCCCGTGTCCACCGTGAACCAGCAGAGTTCGCTCAACGCGCGGCTCGGATCATCCGCGCACTCAATCGCTGCGCTCGTGTCGGGCTGTGCGCCCACGCTGGCGAAGCCGTCGATCCCGACGATGGGTCCACATGCGCCCTCGTTGGTGTCATCGGTCAGGCGATACAACGTCGTGTCGCCCGCTCGGATGCCGCCATTCGGGTTGGGCCAGCCCATGTTGGCGGCGGCGCCGATCCCGGCGGCTTGTGCGGTTTCGACGATGGCTTGGCTCGGCGCAACCGCGACCGCGCTGGCGGAGTCGTTAAACTGAAGGAATGAGTCAGGTATCGTCAGAAATTCCGACAAGAAGATGACGCCCCACACTTGCGTATCCGCGTTGATCGGCGTGCCACCGGCTGCTTCAAACCAGAACGCGGCGTAAGTCGTGGAAACACCGCCCCACGTCGGCGC
>JBGSRB010000643.1:0-7015 GCA_041737735.1 Anaerolineae bacterium
CATCCCCGTGCGCGATGGCGGCACGCATCACGCCTTGCGCGCGAATGTGTCGCACCAGCGCGCGCGTGGCGACTTCACTAATGCCGATCACGCCCTGCTCACGCAGATACGAGTCGAGATCGCGCTGCGCCCGCCAACTGCTGACCACAGGCGAAAGCGCGCGCACGACAAAGCCCGCCACCCACACGCGATCCGACTCAACATCTTCGGGGTTAATGCCCGTGTTGCCCACATGCGGCACGGTCATGGTGACGATCTGCCGATGATACGACGGATCGGTCAGAATTTCCTGATACCCCGTCATCGAGGTGTTGAACACCAATTCGCCCGTTTGGACGCCTTCCGCGCCAAACCCGACGCCGGGGAAGGTGCGCCCATCTTCTAATGCCAGTAATGCCCGCATGGTCAGCTCCGATAATGCCCGTTGATGGAAACGTAATCATGACTCAGGTCGCACGTCCACACAACGGCACGTCCATCGCCCGCGCCGCAGTCCAGCGCGATGCTGATCGATGCTTCACGCATGAGCGCGCTTGCCTGCGCTTCATCGTAACCCGTTGGCACACCCTGCGCGAACAGCAGCAGACCATCTACGCCGTCATTCTCGCCAGCTTGTACGCGCAGGCGCATCTGATCGGGATCGACTACGACGCCAGATCGCCCCGCCGCCGCGATGATGCGTCCCCAGTTGGCATCTTCACCATAGAACGCCGTCTTGACCAGCGCCGATGTGGCAATCGTGTTGGCGATCTGGCGCGCGTCGGCGTCGGTTGCTGTTCCGGTCACGTTAATGGTGATGAACTTGGTCACGCCTTCACCATCGCGCACAATATCCTGCGCCAGCTTGCGGCTCAACGCGCCGAGATCGCTTGTGAAAGTTGCGAGATCGGGCGCGGCGCTCGTTCCGTTCGCCAGCAGGAACACGGAGTCGTTGGTACTCATATCGCCATCAACCACGATGCGATTAAAGGTGCGCTCGGCGGTGCTGCTTAACGCTGCTTGCGCCTGTTCCGGCGTGAGCGCCGCGTCCGTGACCAGAAAGCCGAGCATGGTCGCCATGTTAGGCGCGATCATGCCCGCACCTTTAGCGATGCCCGCGATGCGATAACCGTCCGCGTCGATAAATGCCTGCTTCGCGCGCGTGTCGGTGGTCATGATGCCGTTCGCTGCCAGATGCCAGTTATCGCCCAGCGCATCCGCCGCCAGCGCGACACCATGCTTGATCTTCTCCATCGGAAGCTGCGTGCCGATCACGCCCGTGGACATGACCAGCACTTCATACTCACTAATGCCGAGGCGTTCCGCCACCCAGCGCGCGGTTTGATGCGCGTTGTCGATCCCCTGCCGACCCGTACCAGCATTAGCGCAGCGCGTATTGACCGCAATCGCGCGGATGTGCGTATTGTTCGCCGCCAGCTTATCCATGCCCACCAGCACGGGCGCGGCTTTGACCAGATTGGTGGTAAACACCCCCGCCGCTACACACGGCGTTTCGCTGTAAATCAGCGCGAAATCGAGCGCGCCATCAGTTTTCAACCCCGCGTGAACACCCGCCACTTTGAATCCGTTGACCGTCTGAATCGTCGTTTGCACGTCCGTCATGATCTAGTTCAACTCCGCGAGCATGAGGGTCAAGCGCTCGACTAGCGTATCCACATGCTGCTTTTCGACGATCAGCGGCGGCACTAAGCGGATCGTATTCACGCCCGCCGTCACCAACAGCAAGCCATTTTGATAACCCGCTTCGACCAACGGCGTCGGATCGATGGTGAGTTCGACGCCGACCATCAAGCCGCGCCCGCGCACCTCTTTGATCAGCGGGCTGTTGATCTCGCTCAAGCGCTCGATCAGGTAATCGCCCACTTCCTGCACGTGCGCCAAAAACGCAGGCTGACTGACGCGATCCAGCACATACCCCGCTACTTTCGTGATGAAGGGTCCACCGCCGAAGGTCGAACCATGATCGCCGGGGTGCAGATGCGCTGCGACCGCTTCAGTCGTCAAAATCGCGCCGACGGGCAAACCGCCCGCCAGCGGTTTCGCCAACGTCATGATATCGGGCGTGACGCCGCTGAATTCATGCGCCCACAGCGTCCCTGTGCGCCCCATGCCACACTGCACTTCATCGAAGATCAGCAGCGCGTTATGCTGATCGCACAGATCGCGCAGCGCGCGCAGAAATTCGGGCGTGGCTGCATAAATGCCGCCTTCACCCTGCACC
Source organism: Anaerolineae bacterium (assembly GCA_041737735.1). GTDB lineage: Bacteria > Chloroflexota > Anaerolineae > Aggregatilineales > Phototrophicaceae > Flexifilum. The sequence continues at coordinate 2,222 of JBGSRB010000643.1, forward strand.
GGTTCAATGAACACGGCGGCGGTGTGATCGTTGATCAACGCGCGGGCGCTGTCGATATTATTGAACTCGGCAACCTGCGCACCTTGCAGCATCGGCATGAACGGTTTCTGATATTTCTCTTTGGGCGTGATCGACAGCGATCCCATTGAGCGCCCGTGAAACGCGCTGGTGAAGGTGACGATCTCGAATTTAGCGGGCGCACCGCTGTCATAGGCGGCTTTGCGCGCAAACTTGATCGCGCCTTCCGTGGCTTCCGTGCCGCTGTTGGTGAAGAACACACGATCAGCAAACGACTTGGCGCACAGCGCGGCGGCGAGTTCCGCCTGCGGCGCGGTGTAATACAAGTTGCTGGTGTGCAGCAACCCCGTCGCCGCGTCCTGAATCACGCGCGTCAGTTCAGGATCGCTATAACCGAGCGCATTGACGGCGATCCCCGCCACCCAATCGAGATAAGCCTTGCCATCGGTGTCGTAAACAGTGACGCCTTCGCCGCGTTCCAACACGAAATCGGGACGCTTATACGTTTGCACGATGTGCGCGTTTTCCTGCGCGATAATGTTCTGTTGCAATCCTGTGACCATTGATCCCCCTCCACGAAGGATTGTTACTTTTGTTCAGCGCCCATGCGCTGCCAAAATTCCGACCAGTGTAAGCGTTCTTCAACCCATGCTTGCGCGTCGCGCCCCGGCGGAAGCCAACCGCTGCGCGCTTCGTAACGGATGGTGGCTAAGCACCACCCTAACAATTTCGCCGCGCGTTCGCTTTCGATCTGCCCACTGAACAGCGCGTGTAAAGCCAACTTTTGACTGTAATCGGACGCGCGCACGAGCGCGTTGTAAAACAAATGCTGCAATTCGTGACAGTTGGCGCACAACTGGATCGTGACTTCGTTCTCACCGTGCGATGCGATCTCCCACAGGTGATGTCGATGTGATGTGGGATAGCCACAGGCTGAACACGGCGTCACCCGTTCAGTGATCGTCGGGCGGCGGCGCTTCTTACGCTGGCGATAGCGCTGCAAACGGTAGAAGTCGATCCAATACGTGATCACTTCGAGCCGTTCTGCCGCCGTTGACTGCGCCGCGAACACACTGGCAAACGACGCGATGATCTCGTCAGCTTGGCGCGCGCGATAAATCGTGCGAATCAGGCTGTACAGTTCATCGATCTGCGCGTGTTCGTCGTTCATTTATGCCTGCGTGAACACTGTGCCGCCGTTAGATTGCAACCCGTTCAAGTTGGTGATCACCGCCTGCGCTACACCCGACTCCAGCGCGGCGAGTGCGGTTCGCACTTTCGGGATCATGCCGCCGAAGATCACGCCGTCCGCGATCAAGCGTTCGGCGTCAGCAGGCGTGAGCGTGGGCGCGACTTGTTGGTCGATCAGCACGCCGGGAACGTTGGACAGGAACACCAACCGATCCGCGTCGAGCGCCCCTGCCAGCGCTCCCGCCACATGATCAGCGTTGACATTATAACTGCTGCCCGCGCCCATGCAGATCGGCGCGATCACAGGCAATAGGCGCGCTTCTAACAAGCGCGTGACCACATCCGCGCGCACGCCGACGATCTCGCCCGTGAAACCCATATCAACCGTGGGATGCGGCATCTGGCGCGCCGTGATCATGCCGCCATCCACGCCGCTGACGCCGATCGCATTCACGCCCGCATCAACGAACGCGCGCACCAAGCGCTTATTGACCGTGCCGCACAGCACCATCTCGACCAGCGCCAATGATTCAGCGTCGGTCACGCGCACGCCATCGACGTACTGCGGTGTGATGCCCAAGCGTTTTTGCAGCGCGCTAATCTCTTTGCCACCGCCATGCACGATCACCGCCGCGTCAAGCAGGTCGCGCACGGTCGCGGCGAAGCGCGCGACAAACTCGGCGCTGTCCAGTTCGTGTCCGCTGATCTTGACGACGATCACAGCAGCCCCATCGTTTCGGGCAGGTCGAACATCAGGTTAAGGCATTGCACCGCCTGCCCCGACGCGCCTTTGCGTAGATTATCGGTCACGCTGGTGATGTGCAGCAGATCAGGCAGCGCGGGCGTCAAACTGATCGCGCAGCCGTTCGTCCGTGTGACGTGATTGAGCGATGCTTGCTCGCCGTTCAGCACCGTGACCAGCGGCTCGTCAGCATAGGCGGTTTCGTAGAGCGCTTGCGCATCGGCGCTGGTGAACCCTCCAGCCAACGGCGCGTAAATGCTCGCCATCAAGCCGCGATCCACCGGCAGCAGATGCGGCGTGAAGATCAGCGCGCCCGCGTTTGCATCGAACTTGGCGATCTCCTGCTCGATCTCGCCCACATGCCGATGCACACGCCCCGTGTTGTAGGGTGTCAGATTACCGAACACTTCGACAAAATGCAGATTCGGCTTGGGATCGCGTCCCGCGCCGCTGACGCCGCTTTTCGCATCCACGATGATCGGCGCGCCCGCCTTCAGCCAACCCGCTTTGAGCAGTGGCAGCAAACCCAAGATCGTCGTCGTCGGGTAACAACCCGGCGCAGCGATCAGATCGACGCCGTGCAGCTTGTCACGGTTGATTTCGGGCAATCCATAAGGGATGGGCAGCATATCGGGAAACGGGTGTGCGTGGTTATACCACTGGGCGTAACGGTCAGGTGTGTCGAGCCGAAAATCCGCCGAGAGATCGACCACTTTCACACCTGCATCTAACGCTTGCACGGCTTTCTGCGCCGCGACGCCATGCGGCAGCGCCAACAACACCGCATCGACCGCGTTCAGCGGCGCGTCATCATGCGGAATGTAGCGCAGATCGCTCAACGGCGCGCGCTGCCCCGCATACGTCGATGAGGTGGCGAAAACCAGATCGACACACGGATGTTTCGCCAGAATTTCGACCGCATCCTGCCCCGCATAGCCCGACGCGCCATACACCCCAACTTTGATGCGTTTGTCTGTCATGCTTACTCCTCAGTGTTCATCACCCAATAAAAAACCCCTGCCTCATGGTTGAGGTCAGGGGTCGGGTTTCGCTTACGGTTCGGTAGTGCAATCGCGCCGTTAACGCAAAAATCCCGGCATAACCTCAAGGGTTTGCTGGCGACGGCTGCGACGACGCGGGCTGTTTAGTTCGATTGCGTAAATGGTGTGCATGGCACCCTCATTTGAACACGCGCTATTGTATCGGCGGTCGATGACGTTGTCAATCGCGTTTATTGCGCCCGCCACAAGCGCGATCCCTCATCGTGTGAGGGCGCGGGAAACGTGACCAGTTCGATCCGCCACGGCGTCAGTTTGAGCAAGCCAAAATCCGCGTGATCCGGGCTGATGAAGATCGGCGCGGGATCATACCCCAACGGCGGCGGCGCAGCTTTGAACATGTCCCAGATGCGCTGTTTTGCCGCCAGATCATCGATCCATTCCGCCGTGCAATCGATGTACACCGGCTGCATGATATTGGCAACATAAGCCAGCGACATATGCGGATTATGCGCGAGATGTTGGGATTTGTGCGAATGGCGATTCGTGCCGATCCAGCCTATTGATCCTTCCCAGATCGGGTGCAGGATGCGCGAACGCGGGCGCTGCTGGCTGTCGATCGTGGCGACGCTGCACCAGACCATGGTATGCACGCGCTCGATGAACTCGGTTTCCATCTCAGCAAATTGGGTGACTCGCATAGTAGGTTTTCGCTTTCGGTTGATGTGCGGTCAAAGGAAAATTGCGTACACCTGCTGTGCTGTGGTCACGTGCTACCTTGCTGCTCATGTGGACGATGTTTGGGAGCGTGCAGAGCCATTCTTCATGGTTGCCGCCGCCAGAACATGACTATTGTCGTTAAAAACACATAGGGCGTCAAGGGTTCATGTAAGACCAATGCGTGTATTGATCCTATAATGTCGGATAGTGTGATGTTCGGCGGCGCAGCACCAGTTGTCCACAAGCCTTGATGAGTGCTTGACGGCGCGCGCGCGGAGTTGTAGCATCGACATGAATTTTCAGGTGAAAGCGCATGATTGAAGTTAAAAATCTGACCAAGCGATTCGCCAATTTCACGGCGGTCGATCGCATCACTTTCAAAGCCAAGCAGGGCGAGATCGTCGGCTTGCTGGGACCCAATGGCGCGGGTAAAACCACCACCATGCGCATCTTGACCGGCTTCATGCCTCCCAGTGAAGGCAGCGCCATCATCAACGGGCATGATGTCACGCTCGACTCGATGGAGGCACGGCGCAGCGTGGGTTATCTGCCGGAGCGCGTGCCGATCTATCCCGACATGACGGTGCGCGCGTATGTCACATTTTGGGCGCAGTTACGCGGCATCCGTCGCCCCAAAGCACAGGTTGATGCAGCGCTGGATCGCGTGCAACTGCTCGACCGCCAACATCAACTGGTGCGCCAGCTTTCCAAGGGCTTGAAGCAGCGGTTAGGTTTAGCGCAGGCGCTGGTACATAACCCACCCGTGATCATTCTCGACGAACCCACCATCGGCATTGACCCGCAGCAGGTGATCGAAGTGCGCGAAAGTGTGCGCGCGCTCGGTCAAGATCACTGTGTATTATTCAGCACGCACATTCTGACCGAAGCCGAGCAGGTGTGCGACCGCGTGTTGATCATCGACAAGGGGCGCATCATCGCGCAGGGCAAGCCGCATGATCTGCGTCAGAAGTTGCAGCCCGGCACGACGCTCTATGTCGAGATCGGCGGCGCAGCGCCCGACACAATCCGCGCGCTGCTGGCGGCTATCCCCGGCGTGGAGGGCGTCGAAATTCACGATGACGGCTTCCATGTGCGCGCGCGATCAGGCGCGGATGTGCGCGGCGC
>JBGSRB010000663.1:0-3096 GCA_041737735.1 Anaerolineae bacterium
CCTGCGCCGATCTAGGGTGACGCATCACCCTACGATGCCCGATGTGGGCGCGATGGTGGGTTGGCGGGTGCCGGCGTTGGCTTCGGCTGTCGCTTCATCGGTCGCTTCAGCGGTGATTTCGGCTGTCGCTTCGGGCGTGCCTTCGATTTGCGCGCGCACATCCGGCGGAAGCTGTTCGTTGTCGAACGCGCACGGTACTAAGCGATCCGCGTCGGTGTGGAACAAGAATTCACGCCGTCCCGCGCGCACGACAATGCGATAACCCGGCACCTGCACCTGTGCATACACCACATCCGGCAGCGGACAATTCAAGCTGGTATCCGACCACACGACCGGGCGCGCATCGACCAGAAAGATGCGCGCCAGCGGCAGATCAAGCTCGTCTGCCATTTGCTGGCGTGCCAGCGCGACGAAACCCGCCGCAATCGGATCGCGCGCGGTTAGCGCTGCGCCTTCAAGTGGCGCATCATTGATAGCGGTTTGCACGACCGTTGGCGTTAGCGCGCTGATCTCACTCGGCGCAGACAGATCAGCCGGCGTGGCGGTCGGTTGAACGGGCGTCGGTGTCGCAGTCGGCGTCGCCGGAATCAGCGCCAGCGTCGGCGCGGGTGTCGGTTCCACCGCTGCATCGGGTGAACACGCCACCAGCAGCAGGCAGATCAGCACGCAGACAATCAGCGCGCGCCTAGCCACCGTTGATGAGCGCCTCAACCTGATCGCTCGTTACGCCTTCAATGCTGACAATCTTATCGCGCCCGCCTGCCCCCGCGACGATCTCGATGTGTTCGGGCGCAACTCCTAAGGCTGCCGCCAAAAAGTTGATCAGTTCCGCATTTGCCGCCGGATCGCCTGCGGGTGACGCCATCAGGCGAATCCGCACGCTGCCATCATCCTGCCGCCCGACAAGCTCGGTTTTCTCAGCCTGAGTGACCACGCGCACAGTCAGCGCCGCGCCGCCACGCGCATCGGTGATTTCAAATTTACGATTAATGGGCATATGCCACCTCATAAGTGCTGCGTTGTGCTATGAATATGACGCTATTCTAACCTGATTTCACGTTTTTGGGGATAAAGACACCTGCACCTGCCATATACTGGACAAATGTTCGGCAATCCACTTGACAGATAGCACACCCGTGCTACTATAAAGTTGTGGCCATTTCTGGAGAATACCCCCCATGAACACGACTTTACCTCCCATGCAATTAGCGGTCGTTATGCTGCCCGTTGCCGATGTTGACCGCTCCAAAGCCTTTTATGAACAAGCGGGTTTTACGCTCGATCACGATGTGCGCCCCGATCCCAACGGCACGATGCGCGTCGTACAGTTCACGCCGATTGGATCGAGCTGCTCGATTGTGTTCGGCGCAGGTATGCCTGAAATTTCGGAAATCACGCCCGGCTCGGTCAAAGGATTGCATCTCGTGGTCGCGGATATTCAAGCGACACATCAAGCGCTGAGCGCGCGCGGCATTCAACTGGGCGATATTCACGACATGGGCGGCATCAAATTCGCATCTTTCCACGATCCCGATGGAAATAGTTGGCTGTTGCAGGAAATTCCCGCGCCGCAACCTTGAGGCAACACAGGGCAACCGTAGGACTCTCCGCTTGACGCCGCGTGATAAAATCACGGTGTTATCGGTCAGTTGAAGGTTGTAACCCGTATGCGTACTCTGCCCAGTTGGGCTTTTCTGATTGCTGTGGTGGCGCTGGTGGGCGCAACCGCCCTGTGTTCGGTGGGCGCTTTCGCCTTCGCGCAACAGTTCGCCGTTGATCTTGGCACGAGCGGTGTGCAGGTGGCGGCATTTACCGATTTTCTGGGCGTGCAACCCACGGTCACGCCATCGCCCACCAACGCCCCACCCACCGAGACTCCGCGCCCCGGTGATACACCCGTGCCAACCGCGCCGCCTGCCACCGCCACCGTTGATCCGCTGGCAGGCTATTCGTGGGACGACCCGCGCCGCATCAACATTTTGCTGATGGGCATTGATCAGCGGCGGGGCGAAACCGGCACATTCCGCAGCGACACCATGATCGTGTTCAGCGTCGATCCGGTGCGGCGAACGGTCGGCATGTTGTCGATCCCGCGCGATTTATGGGTTCAGATTCCCGGCTATCAGCCGAATCGCATCAACGTCGCCAACGATCTCGGTGATTCAGGCGGCTACCCCGGCGGGGGTCCCGCACTAGCAGCGCGCACCGTGCGCGAAAATCTCGGCATCAACATTGAAAAGTATCTGCGCATCAACTTTGATGTGTTCGAGCGCGTCATCGATCTGGTGGCGACCAACGGCATCGAAGTTTGCCCCGAAACTGAAATCGACGATCCCGATTATCCCGACGCGGGTTATGGCTTCATCGCGGTGTATTTTCCGGCGGGCTGTCAGCGGTTGAATGCCGAACAACTGCTGCAATATGCGCGCACACGCGCCACGGAAGGCGGTGATTTCGACCGCGCCGCCCGTCAACAGGAAGTGATTCGCTCGGTGCGCGACGAAATACTGACAGCAGGCGGCGTCCTCAACTTGCTGGCGCAGATTCCCGCGCTCTACACCGAACTCACGGGCAGTTATCAAACTAACCTGACGCTCGAAGAAATCATCAGCTTAGCAGTGCTGGCGAGTGAAATTCCGCAGGAAAACATCCGCAGCGGCGTGATCGGTGTCGATCATGTGCGCTTCGAGACCACCGTCACCGGGGATCAAGTGCTGGTGCCGCTGCACGGCGCGCTGCGTCCGCTGTTTCAAGAGGTGTTCGATGGTGTCGGCAGTGATAGCACCAGCGACACCAGCAGCACCGTCGAGCTTTCGCCTGCGGAACTGCGTCAACAAGCCGAGCTAGAAGGCGCGCGTATCGTCGTGTTCAATAACGCGGGCGTCGCCGGACTCGCCGGACAAACCCGCGACTGGCTGCTGGCGCGTGGCGTGCGCGTGGCGGGCGTGGGCGATTATCCCGCTGCTGATAACGCGCCGACCTTTATTCGCACCTATACCACCACCATACCCTTGACCGCCCGCTATCTGGCAAGTCTGCTCAACATCCCAGAAAGTCGGATCGAACGCGCCAGCGCCGATGGCTTGACCGACGCCG
>JBGSRB010000665.1:0-13235 GCA_041737735.1 Anaerolineae bacterium
GCGCGCGTGCTGTCGCTGCTGCTCGGCGTTCTGGCTAGCGCGTGGGTATACCGACTGGCGACTGCCGTGGGCGGCGTGGTCGCTGGACTGGGTGCGGCTGCGGCGTTCGGCACATCGTCACTGCTGTTGTATCACCTGAGCGAAGCCCGCCCCTATACGCTGTATCCGCTGATGGTTGCCATTTGCCTGTGGGGTTACTGGCGCATCCTGTCGGCAAGAGGTGGACGGGGCGCCGCCGCCGCGTTTACGCTCGGACTGGCAGGTATGATTTACACCCATTACATGGCGGTGACCGTCATCGGCGCGCTTGGACTGTATCATGTGATTTTCGCGCGCAAGGATCGGCGCTGGCTCGGCGTTGTCGGTCTGGGAACTGTCGCCGGTTTCGCCTTTTTGCCTTGGGTCGTCCCGGCTGCCGCCGCGCTGCTTCAGGTGAGTGGCGACCCGTCGCGCGCGTTCTTCGCCCGTGATCCACTCACGTTGCTGCACGATGCTCTGTACGCTTTCAGCAGTGGTAGTCTGGCGCTGCTGGCGCTGTTCGCTGTCTATGCCGTTTACCGTGGGCAAGGGACGCGCTTCGCTTGGGTCATTGCCGTGGGGACGGCTGGACTGACTCTCGCCGTCAACGCGATCGTCGAGTTTATCACCAACCCGCGCTATGTGATGGGGCTGTGGCCTTCGCTGGCTCTGCTCGTCGGGCTTGGCGCAGCGCGCATGTCTACCGTGCGGTTGCGTCCGTGGCTGCCCCTCGGACTAATGGTGGCGGCGGGTGTAGCCGTATCGCTGTTCCCCGCTCCACGCGATCCGCGCGTTTGGCCCGTCAGTCTGGATTGGATGCCGCTTGCCAGCGCCCTGACTGCGTGGGGTGCGCCTAGCGATACCACGATCTATTTGCTGCCCGCGCCCGCGCCCGCTTGGATTCATGCGCCGGTAGCCCAATACCGTCTGTTCGGGCTGCCCGCCGTTGTCGATCCGATGCCACCGTGGGTTGAGATGCCGCTTCCGCCGGGACAGTCGCAACGCCTGCATTTGATCGAGTCGTTGGAAGGGAAACCCCCCGCCGAGTTCGGCGCAGAGGCAGACCGACTGCTGGCGAACTTGCCGCGTGTTTGGCTGGCGCACAGTCCAACGGAACTGCCGTCGCCGTTTGCGTTGCCTTCCCTGTACGAAGCTCTAGGGCGCGGCTTTGTGCGCTGCGAACCGCTGCTCGCCACGCCCGTGCTGCAACTGGCGCTGTATGCCCGCACGGGTCAGCCGGTGGCAGCCCACTTTGGCGCTGACATCTCGGCGCACCTGTTGCGGACGCCCCCATCTGAAGCTACAGACGCGCTTCCGATCGCGCTGGGCTGGACGGTGAGCGCCGAAACGCCGGCAGCAGTATATTCGGTCGCGCTGCATGTGGAAGATGCTTCTGGCACGCTCGTCGCTCAAGCCGATGCTCCGCTGCCCCCCTCTGGCGAGTCATGCCGGGTCTACTCGCTCCCGCTAACAGGTTTGCCTGAAGGGGAGTACCGCCTTTTGCTGCTGGTCTACCGTTGGGAAACGGGCGAGCGACTGACAGGTCGCCCTGCGGGGTCGGATGCAACCGTCGATCGGGTGCCGCTGGCTGAGTTCGCCGTCACGCTTGATGTACGATGAAGTGGGGGCGGGCGCGACCAGCTCTGGTCATCTGGAGACAATGGTTGGCGCGTCCAGTGCGACCCAATTAGCTAACTGAACCGTGGTGAAAAAACATGATCATGAGTGAACTCCCCGCTTCATCACGGGGAGTTTTTGGTTTCCGAACATTAAGCTCCCCGTGGCGCGGATTGATGCCGCAGGCTGCTGATATGCCCGATCGCCAAGGAGTGGGTAGTTGTGGCACAACCACGCCCAAAATAGAGTGTTGACCTCAAGTACACTTTAGGTTGTAAAGTGAATATAGGCTATACAAGACGAGAGGAAGCCATGCGCCACCTGACCAGCCGCGCTGTATCTGAAATCACGGGTGTCAATATCCCGACCTTGCGCTACTACGAACAGATTGGACTGCTCGACCCGGTGCAGCGAGCAAATAACGGGCATCGACGGTATTCAGAAAACGATCTGCGCCGGATCGAGTTTATCAAGCGTCTACGCACCACCGGCATGAGCATCCGCGCCATGCTGTTCTACGTCGAACTCTATCGCGCTGACCGCAACACGACCCCGGAACGCCTCCGTATCCTGCAAGATCACCGTGCCGTGGTGCAGGCACAAGTCGAGCGGATGCTGGAAACGCTGTCTTTTCTGGATGCCAAGATCGAGCGATGCAAGATTGAGGAAGCACAATTGACAGCACAAACATCGGTCCAAGTCACATAATCGAAACGGGAGCGCGCATGAAAAATATTGGATTTATCGGCACAGGCATTATGGGCAGTCGTATGGCGGGGAATCTGTTGCAGGCGGGTTTCGCCGTCACCGTCCACAACCGCACGCAGACCAAGGCGGCTGAACTGCTGGCAGCCGGGGCGCACTGGGCAGCAAACCCCGCAGACCTAGCGCAATCCGATTGCGTCATCACGATGCTGGCGCATCCGCAGGCGGTGGAAGCCGCCGCGCTGGCTGCGGATACAGGCTTTCTGGATGCGCTGCGATCGGGCGCGGTCTGGATGGATTGCAGCACAGGTAATCCGGCGTTTGCCCGCCGAATGGCGCACGAAGCCCGCCAACGCGCTGTGCATTTTCTGGATGCGCCGGTCGCTGGCTCGAAGAACCAAGCGCAGGACGCCGGATTATTATTCCTCGTCGGTGGCGATGCTGACATACTGGCGCGGTGTCATCCGCTGCTGGAAGCGATGGGCAAAGGGGTGAATCACGTTGGCGAGCCGGGTATGGGAACAGCGTTGAAACTCGTCCTCAATCACTTGTTGGCGACTTCTATGCTGGCTTTCGCTGAAGGGCTAGTATTGGGTGAATCACTTGGTTTGCCGCAGGAAGTATTGCTCAATGCGCTGGTCGGCTCGGCGGTTGTGCCGCCCTACATGGCAGGCAAACGCACCAAGATCGAAGCCGCTGATTTTGAGGCTGAGTTTCCCCTGCGGTGGATGCGTAAGGATTTACAGATGGTTGCCGAGACAGCGTATGACACAGGCGCGGCAATGCCTGTCGCCAACAGCGCCAAAGAGATTTACCAACTGGCTGTGCGGCATGGTTACGGTGATGATGATTTTTCTGCCATCTATGCGTTTCTCAAGCATATGAATTAAAGGCATTCACTGGTGTCTGCTTGCGACAAGGTCACGATCTTCACTTGATGCCTATTTCGTCGAGCCGCATTTCCGGCGACGCTTCGGGCTGCGTTGAGACGACTGCCCGCTCATTTTATGGTGACATCATGCCGTCCTATTCCGGCGGGAAGATGAACTGCGCTGCGCTGGCGACCAGCGGATCGGAATCAGCATGGTAGATTTCAAGCTGCGCGCGTGCCACCCTGCGAGGGTCGTTGCGCTGAGATACAGTGGTCTTGTCTGTAGCGCCCACGTGAGCGCAGTCAAGAAGATGAGCAGGGCGCGCCGAGCAGGCAGCAGCAGAATCAGCGCATCCCTTATCAAATCGACTTGGCGACTCGCATATGTGGCAAAGATCGCGTTTGATCCGGCTTGGACTTCCTGAGGCAGATCAGATTGCACCACCATGAACAGGGGTGCGCGCGATGATCGCCAGCACCGACGGATCAGCCGCTTCGAGTAGGGTTCCGAAAATTGCCCAGTGCGCGGGTCTTCCAGATAATTCCAAAGCGCGCGCACCTTGATCTTTGCGCGCGCTGCGAGTTCGGTCCAGCGCGAATCATCAACGATTTATGATTGCCGCGTCGAGTTTGCAACAGGGTTAAATAAACGATCAGAAATTCCTAAAAATACACAAGGATATCTTAAAACATGCGTGTTTTCGCACTGCTATAATCGGCGTCGCATTGAACCGATTGAAATGCCCGACGATCCCTATTTGTACTTATAGCAACAAGGGAATCCTGTGACGATTCGTCTCGAAAACCTCGTTCATGTGTACGAAAATGCAGCCGAAGATGAACGTCCCGTCGTCGATATTCAAACATGGGAGATACAGCCGGGCGATCACATGCTTGTGCGCGGGGTGAGCGGCAGCGGCAAAACGACGCTCTTTAACATCATGACCGGTTTGCTGCCGCCCAAAGCTGGTGTCGTCTGGTACGACAACACATCCCTCTACAAATTGTCAGAAGCTGCACGCGATCGCTTTCGCGCCCGCAATATCGGCTACATCTTCCAGAGTCATTTTCTCCTTAGTTCCCTGACGGCAGCCGAAAATATTGAAATGCCGATGGCGGTCGCGCGCTCAATTCCCCCCGCACAGTGGAAGCAGCGCGCCCGTGATCTGCTGGCGAAGCTCGAGCTGGCGCATCGCGCCGATTATTATCCTGATCAACTGAGCAGCGGTCAACGAATGCGGGTGGCGGTGGCGCGTGCGCTCGCAAATCATCCGCAGGTTGTCTTTGCTGACGAACCGACGGCTTCACTCGACGAACATGCCTCTGAAGTCGTCATGGATTTGATCCAAGCAACCTGCCGCGCAACGAACGCGATGCTGATCGTGGCAAGCCATGATCCAAGCCTGACCCCACGTTTCCCGAAAGTCGTTAATTTGCAGAACGGTCGGCTCAGCGTAAGTGAGGGATCAACCCATGCGGTATGATTTGCAGGTCGCGCTGCGTAATCTGCGTAAACGTCCAGTTGAGACTTTTGTGCCGATCCTGATCGTTGCCTTAGCAATCAGTCTTTCAGTCGCCGTGTTTGTCCTCTCTGATGGTGCCGAAGAAGGCATTATCCGAGCCAGCGATCCGTTTGGCGTCTTGGTCATCGGCGCTGCGGGTAGCGGTCAAGATTTAGTGTTGAGCAGTATTCTTTTGCAGGGCGCTCCGATTGGCAATATTCCCTACGACGTGTATGAAGCATTGGAGAACGATGACGCCCGCGTGCAGCTTGCTGTTCCCCTCGCCTTCGGTGACAGCGTGGGCAGGGCGCGTATTGTGGGGACAAATCACAATTTTTTCGAATTACGAACCAGTCGATCAGCGCCGCCTGCATTCCAGATCGCCGAAGGGCGGTTGTTCGCACCCTTTGTGCCACCAGCAGAACCAGATACACATCCGACGGCGGAGGTCGTTCTGGGCGCGCTGACAGCATCCGGTACTGGGCTTGCGCTTGGCGATCATTTTTACGGCACGCACGGTGTCGGTTTGGGGATTGCTGAGAATCAACACGATAACCTTGAATACGTTGTCGTCGGCATCCTTGCATCCAGTGGAACAGCTTACGACACCGCCGCTTATACCTCAATTGAAGCCGTGTGGCATGTTCACTTAGATGAGCAGGCGAGCGATTTACCCGCGATCGGTCGAACCGACTTGGTGCAAGAGCAGGTGGGCGCACCTGTGACCAATGAGGTCACTTCGGTCTTGGTATTGCCCACCGGATTTATCGAGCAGAATCAGATCGCGCAGCAGTTTTACAGCGATCCAATCCTACAGGCAGCCTTTCCCGGTGAAGAACTTGGCAGCTTGATCAATTTGCTCAATCAAGGGCAGTACATTCTAGAAGGGGTTGGCTATCTTGTCCTCGTCATCGCAGCCCTAACCCTTTTTCTCTCCATGTACAGCTCGGTTCTTGCGCGTCGGCAGTCCATCGCCATCATGCGTGGAATCGGCACCAGCCGCCTAAGCGTTTCCCGCATTATTGTGTTTGAAACCCTCATTGTGAGTATCAGTGGTGCGCTGCTTGGGCGCATTTTGGGCTACCTGTTTGCTGTTGTTGCAGCCGGACTCTACACCAGTCAATCGGCTATTCCGCTGCCGATCCGTTTCCTTCCCGAACTGGAGATCGTCCTCTGGGTCTTGTCGATCGGCGTCGGCATTCTAGCGGGACTAGTCCCCGCGTGGATGGCGTATCGTGTTAACGTCGTCAAGCAGTTGTTCCCATCCTAGGGATTATCCTCTGTGCCTGTGGAGACTACAAGTCAGCGCAGTACAATCCAAAATTGAGACTTGGTATCATTAAAAATAGTGCGTTGTGAATGCTCTTTTATGGCAGAAGCTTAACGCAACTGCTCTGCGCGTTAAACGAGCTTAAGCGAATTTTTAAAATCCGTTGGTTATCTCTTACGATGGCAAGCTTAGTCAGAAACCGATTGTTGGAGGATTTCACAAAATGCGCTTTGCTCGTCTATTCGGTTTGACCGTCGTTTTAGCATTCATTCTCGGACTGGCTGTGGTGCCATCTTTGGCACAGGAAGACGCACCGCCAGCACTTATTTTCCCCATCAATCAGGCGCAGTTCCTGCCCGGCGCCCTCTTCGATCTGCGGGTGGAAATTCACGCGGGTGAACTGCCCGAAAACTTCGCCGTGACCGTCAACGGTGAAGATGCCAGCGCCTTCTTTGGCGTTGAACCCACCGAAGAAGCCTGGGAATTTGGCGGACGCATTTCATCGGTTTCGTTCGATGGTGTTCCGGCGGAGGACTTCACGCTCGATCAGCTCGCGGGTGATTTCTACAATAGTTCGTTTGGCGCGGTGACCGTTACGGTCGATGGTGATGTGGTGACGGCGACGCTTGGCGGCGAAGAAATCCCGCTCGAAGCAGTCGCGGACGCTGAAACCCCCAGCTTCAACGTGACGAGCGGCATCGCCGCAGGTCAGGTGCTGGCGTTCGGCTTCAACGCCGAGGGTGCGCTGACCGGTTTCTCCGTCGCGGGACAGAACTTCGGCATCCTGACGACGCTGCCGACGCAGGCGACATCGTGGATTTGGCGCGGTGTGATGCTGCCGGAAGCGGGCGATTACACCGTCGAAGTGACGGCAGGCGGCACGACCGAATCGGTCGCTTGGACGGCGCGCGAAGTCGGCGCGGGCGGCGCGCAGAATGTCATCCTGTTTGTCGCTGATGGCATGACCGTTCCCATGATCACCGCGGCGCGTATCGCTTCGGTCGGCATCGAGCAAGGCACGCTCAACGGCGCGTTTGCGATGGACACGATGGATTACATCGGTCTGGCGCACACCAACAGCGTTGACACGATGATGTCGGACAGCGCCAACACCGCCAGCGCGCTCAACACCGGTCACATTGGCAGCGTGAACGCGACTGGTACCTACTCGGATACATCACCAGACGCCCTCGATGACCCGCGCGTTGAAACGCTCGGCGAAATGCTCCAGCGTTTGCGCGGCATGTCGGTTGGTATCGTCACGACCTCGGATTGGAGCGATGCGACCCCGGCGTCAGTGTGGGCGCACGGGCGCAACCGCGGCGACGGCAACCGCAGCGCTTACGTGTCTCAAGCGTTAGACTTCAATCCAGAAGTGCTGATGGGCGGCGGCGCACGTCGTTTGCTGCCGCAGAGCGCGCAAGGTTCACGCCGTGCCGATGACCGCGATATGTTCGCCGAATTTGCGGATGCGGGCTACGTCACCGTTACCACCGCGACGGAACTGAGCGAAGCATTCAGCGCAGGCACGCCGGAACGCCTGCTCGGTGTGTTCCATCCCAGCGACCTGAACGTGTGGCTTGATCGCAACGTCTACACCGACAACTTGGGCGATTTCACTGATCAGCCCGGTCTGGTGGACATGACGATGGCGGCAATCGAAGTGCTGGCGCAGAATGAAAACGGCTTCTATCTGGTCGTTGAATCAGCGAGCGTGGATAAGCAGATTCACCCGCTAGATCAGGAACGCGCTCTGTCCGACTTGATCGAATTTGAGCAGTCAGTCGAAGCGGCGATTGCATGGGCGGCGGAAAACGCGCCGGACACGCTGGTCATCGTCACGGCGGATCACGGTCACGGCTATGAAGTGTACGGTACGGTCAACGTTGAGCAGTTCAACGCGGGCGAGGATGACGCCACACGCCGCCGTGCCATCCGCACCTACAGCGCGGCGGGCTACCCGACCTACACCGACGAAGACGGCGACGGCTTCCCCGATTGGGACGCCAGCATCGTGTTCGCTGGCACGGTCAACAATCACCCCGAATACACCGAAGATTTCCAGGTCAGCCCGGTTCCGCGTGCGCCCGCCATCGCCAATGAGAGCGGCGTTTACGTGGATAACCCCGACGATGACCCCAATGGTATCTTCATGGCGGGCAACCTCGGACCGTCCGACTCGACGGGTGTGCATACGCTCCAAGATGTCCCGGTGTTCGCCTCCGGCCCCGGCGCGGATTGCTTGGGCGGTGTCTATCACCAGCGCGAAATCTTCTTCTGCATGGCGAGCGCACTCGGACTCAACCCCGTTGTCGAAGCGGGCAATTAACACAGTTCGGCTATAATCTCCCGCAATGGTAACCGCGAAGGGACACGGAATGTGTCCCTTCGCGCTAACGCAGTCCGAATGCTTAAAGGTAAAGTCATGAAACGCCTGATTGCTTGCCTCGTGTTGATCCTGCTGGCGGCGTGCAGTCCCGCTGCTACCGGTGGAATCGATCGGATCACGGCTATTCCTTCGGTCGAACGTACGGCACAACCCACCTTGCAACCTACTGTGACGCTCGCCATAACGCCGAGCGCAACCAGCGCGCTGTCGGCGTTGATAGCGCAAGCGCCCTCATCCACGCCGCGCAGCGAAAACCTGCCACCGGGCAGAGCAGCCGAAATTGCAGCGGCAACGGACACAGCTTTGCAAATCACGCCCCGCAGCCCCGTAACATTCACCGAGTCGCCCGTGCGTATGACCTTTGAAGAATTTTACGACGGCTACGATCTCCGCACCGGTTTAGTCCTATCCGACAAACTGACGGCGCTTGACGGCGAACAGGTGATGATGGAAGGCTACATGGCACCACCGCTCAAGCCCCAGTTGGATTACTTCGTCTTGACGCGCATTCGCCTTGCCTTCTGTCCGTTTTGCTCGAATGCGTCGGATTGGCCCGACGACATCGCGCTGATCTACCTGCCCGATGAGACGACGAACGTCACCGAATTCCCGGTACGGATTACCGGACGTATGGAAGTCGGCGCGTCAGTCGATCAGGAAACGGGCATGGTTAGTCTTGTGCGAATTTATGCCGAACGGTTGGAAATACTCAATTGAGCTTGCAGGCAAACAATCTTGGATAGTTCTCGCCTGTCGGGTCACGGTTGTCGCCAAGCTGCTGTCCATGGGCGAACGCTTATTGCGCTGCTGTTGATGATCGGGCTGGCGGCGTGCCAACCCGTGACGCTTCGCCGAACGGAAGCGCCGCCGACCGAAGCCCCCTACTACGCGCCGGAATTCGACATGAGCGGGCTGGATGGCAGCGCTTATCAATTAAGCGCGCTGCGTGGGCAGTGGGTGGTGATCAACTTCTGGGCAACCTGGTGCGCGCCGTGCGTTGAAGAAATGCCTGCCCTGCAAGCGTTCGCGGACACGGACGACGCCAATCTGGTCGTACTCGGCGTGAATATGCGCGAAACAGAAGCGGAAATACGCGCTTTTGCCGACGAGCATGACATCCATTTTCCGCTGCTGATCATGCCCGACGACGCCACACTGATCGCTTACAGCGTCATCGGACTTCCGCAAACCTTCCTCGTCGCGCCCGATGGCAGCCTCGTCTATCGGAGTTTCGGTCCGATTGACTTTGCTGCATTGCGGCAGTTCATCAATTGAGGCGATGAACGCAGCAGCGTTCATACCTTCGTTGCTCAGCGCGCTGCTTCGCTGGACAAAACGCGGTTGCGCGCCGTATCGACCAGCGCGAAGAACAGTAGGCGTCCATCGCTGATAAAGCTCACGCTCCAGCGATCATCGCCTTGCGGCTCGACCAACGTGCGCCAATCATCGAAACCGTCGAGCGCGGTGTCGATGCCGTCGGCGCTGTACGCCAGCGTGATCGCCTGATCGCGCACCTGATCGAAAGCGGCTTGTGCTTCTAAAACATTGGGGTCGAAAATGCCCGCGATCCACACACTGCCGTATTCATCCACGGTTGCGTTGACGATCACGGCTTCGATGCCGCGATGAAAATAGACCTGCCACACCTGTTCCCAACGATTCCAATCGGGATAGGGTGTCCAACGGCTGGGCTGTTCATCCAGCCACGCCAGCACTTCGGGGTCGCTTAGCACATAATCGAGCAGGAACGCCAACTGCTGCTGATAGACTTCGGGCGCTAAGGGGATTGGCGCGAACCCATCCACGATTTCTAAAGTTGCAGCGCTGACGGTGGCATAACCGAGCCATTCGTCACTGCTGGCATCGTGAAATTCGACATACCAGTTGCCGAACTCATCAGGTCCGTAGGCGTCAACGCGATAATCGGGATAGTTGATCAGCCACTCTGCGAACAGATCAGACTTAACAACCATTTCGATGATGGGCTGGGCGGCGGCATCGGTTTGCGCGCCCGCGATCAGCATCGGGACGATCAACGTGATGCAGGCGATCAACAAGGCAATGCGTTTCAGGTGCGTAAACATAGGCTTTGACTCCTCAACGGGGTAGCACAATTCCCGGCGGCGTGTGCGTGAAATTCGGGAACACCTGATCAAGCGCGTGATTGTGTAAGCGCTGCGCGATCACTTCCGCCAAGACATCACGGTAATCGGTGGTGATGGCGAGATCGCCTTCATTCAAGCGTTCGGGCGCCAACGTGGGCCAGTTGGCGAACACCTGCCCGCCGCGCACACCTCCGCCCATGACCAGCATGAAATTGCCATGCCCGTGATCGGTTCCCGCGCTGGCATTTTCGACCACGCGCCGCCCGAACTCGCTCATGGTCACGACGCTGATATTGGGCATGTGATCGTGTAAGTCGGTGTAAAAGGCGTTGAGTCCCTGCGCCAGTGTGCCAAGCTGCGCGTTGAAGAAACCGTCGCGCGTGCCTTGGTTCTCGTGGGTGTCCCACCCGCCCAGATCAAGACACGCCACTTCTAAGCCAACATCCGCCTTGATCAACTGCGCGACCTGCCGCAACCCCAAACCGAAGCCCTCGTCATCATCGGGATACTGCGCGCCCGGCGCTGGCTGATACCCCGCCGCGTTGACCGCTTGCAGCAGATCGACCGTTTCAAACACGAGCTGCGCTTGCGTGTCAAGCTGATCGGTGGGTGCTTCGATGCGATAAAGCTGCGCCAATGCCTGCTGCGCGGCGTGGAGTTCGTTTTCGCGCCCGCGCAAGTGGAAATCGGCAATTGAGCGCAGCGACAGCGGCGTGACCGATCCGCGCAGGGATGTCGGCAGCATCGCGCCCATGCCCACCGCGCGAAATGGCGAGTCATTCTGGGTGGCGGCGGTTTGCAAATGCCGACCGATCCAGCCTGTGGCGCTGGTTTTGCTGCCGGGTGTGCCATATTCCATGAACTGCATGGCGTCGAAGTGTGAGCGCGTCGAGTCGGTCAAGCCCGCCGCGTGAACCACCGCCAGCGCGTTGGCTTGATACAGATCGAGCAGCGGCGCGAACGCCGGATGCAAGCCGAAATAGCCGTTGAGGTCGAGCGCGGCAAAAGCAGCGCTGCCCGGTTCCGCGACCGCCTGCGTGGGACGCGCATCATAGTAGTGTGCGCCATCACCATACGGCACAATCGCGCTCAAACCGTCGATGCCACCGCGCAGAAAGATCACCACCAGCACATCGCCGCGCACTTGCGCCTGTGTCTGCGCGAACGCCAGACGGGGCATCCACTGCGGAAACAACCCGGCGCTGACGCCGATCACGCCCGCCGTGCCTGCCAATTTCATGAACTCACGACGAGAAGGGAGCTTGTACATAAGCTTAACTCCGTTAACCAGTTAATCGAGCGTGATCAACACTTTAGCGCCATTGATACACGGGCGCTGCCAGCATCAAGCCGAACAGCATCCCTAATTTGTTGCCGAGCAAACGCGGGCTGACGAGCAGATCGCCGCCCGCGCCATCGGACGCAAAATTGACGAACGGCGCGCGTTCTTCAGCAGGCAGCGGCGCGCCGAACACGCGCAGCGCCACCTGATCGACCAGTTGATCGACCGTTGCGGGTGCGTCGATGAACTGATCGAGGCGCACATCCATGCCCGCTTCGGGATCGCTGTAGGCAGCGTGCGTCAGGCTGATGGCGGTGTTCCAGCGCGCCAGCAAGCCGCTGGTCGAAAGCCATGCCCCCGCCACATCGGGATAACCGTTAGGCGGTCCCCAACCGTAAGGCGGTTGCGCCAGATCAGCCACGATTTGATGCACAAGCCCATCGTGGCGAAAGGTCGTGCCGGTCACACGCAGCGCGCCGATGAAAAAGTCCAGCGGGCGGCGCAGCTTGTGTCCGGCGGAAGCGTAAAATTCCTCCGCTTGCAGGATGTGGCGCAGCACCGGCACAATCGCGCCAGCGTGTGCCTGCCACACGTGCGCGGCGCTTTGCACCAGTTCATCAGACGGGTTATCGCTGACGAAGCGCACGCACAGCTTGCGGCACACAAACAGCGCCGTTTCGGGATGATTGATGGCGATGCTGAGCAGATGCAAGCCGTCCTCGATGCCGCGTCCGGCGGGCAGGTTGTGACCGAGGATCGTTTTGGCGTCGGTATCGTGCATCTCCATGTCGAAGCGAAAACCACCCGCAACACCGTTATGCACGGTAAAGCCGGTCAGCGCGCGCGCAGTCTCCTGCACATCGCGCTCACTGTACCCGCCATCGACGCCGAGTGTGTGCAGTTCGAGCAGTTCGCGCGCGTAATTTTCGTTGGGGTGTTCGTGGCTGCTGTAGGCTTGATCGAGATAATGCAGCATCGCTGGGCTTTGCGCTGTGCCGATCACCAGATCGCGGAAATTGCCGAGCGCGTGCCGTCGAATGACCTCACGGTGCATGATGAGCAGATCATGGTGCTGCTCATCGGCTGGCACATTGAAGTGATCCGTCCAAAATTCGACCATGCGCTCGTAAAGCTGGCGCGTGCTGTGAACCGCGCGCACCACCATGCCCTGAATGATGGCATTATAAACGCGCCCATCGAAGCCAAGCGCGTGAATATCGTGCCGCTCCATCGTCAAAATGGGATACCGTTGCAGCGCGGCATCGGCGGCGGCATCAGCGAGCGTGAACGGGTGTAATTGTTCTTCGAGATAGGCGTCCGCACCGATCTGGCGCAGACGCGCAAGTTCATGCGGCAGCGCGCCATAACTGATGCGATTGAGCAGGTGCAGCGCTGGATCACGGGCGGTTGGCAGGACTGCCGCGCCACGATAAGCGCTCACTGCTTGCGGCACAGCCAGCGCCAGCGGCAGAGCAG
>JBGSRB010000673.1:0-2900 GCA_041737735.1 Anaerolineae bacterium
CCCGCCCACGACGGCGATCCGCGTGCGTTTGCGCCCGAAGATTACACGATCCGCCTGAACCGCGATGCGCTCGATCATCTGCTGATTCGCCAGCCTAATCTCGCCGCGATTCTCGAACAACATTTAACTGAGTTAGCGGCAGTTTCCGAGCTGCGGCTGCACGCGGCGGTGAAAGTCACGCTGCTGCCGGATAAAACGCAGCCCGCCAATGAGGTGCGCGTTGCGGCGGTGCATCAAGCCGTCACGCTCAGCAGCACGCAGGCACTCGACACGCATAATCCCGCGCCTGCCGAGCAGCATGTGCCGCAAAATCCGCAGTTGATCATCAATGGTGAAACCACGATGCTACTAAACGCGCCGATCGTGAATATCGGGCGCAGCCGCGAAAATGAGATCGTGCTGGATGACCCGTACATCTCGCGACAGCACGCGCAGTTACGCTTACGCTTCGGCTGTTACACCGTGTTTGACACCAACAGCCGCGACGGTGTGATCGTCAATGATGTGCGTGTGCGCGAGCATCGTTTGCAGCCCGGCGATGTGATCCGTTTGGGCAAAACCCAACTGGTCTATCTGGAAGACACCCACCCGACCGATCAAACTAATGCTGTCGATCAAGCGGATTAACGCGCATGGACGTTGAGGTCAGCGCTTGACGACGGATATGATCTTGTTCAGCCTACGGGTGATCGCGGGCGGGCTGCTGCTGGGCGTGCTGGCGGTGCTGTTCGCCGTCATGTGGCGCGATTATCGCGGCGCGGTGGCGCAGGTCGAAGCCAGCCGCCGCGCTTATGGTCGCTTAGCCGTGGTCGAAGAAACCGCCGAAGGTTACTTGCCTATGGGCAAGCTGTATCCCCTGCTGCCGCTGACCAGCATCGGACGCTCACCCACCAACACGATCCACATTCCCGACGATTTCGCCAGCAGCGAACACGCCTTGATCGCGCTGCGCGGCGGGCAGTGGTGGCTCGAAGATCGCCAGAGTCGCAATGGCACAACCATCAATGGCTTGGGACTCACCCAGCCTGTGATCATCACCGATGGCGATGTGATCGGCATCGGCAAACGACTATTTCGCCTTGAATTGGAGAATTAAACAACATGGACTTAGGCTTAGCAGGTGCAAAAGTATTGGTCACTGCCGCGAGTCAGGGCTTAGGCGCGGCGACCGCACGACGCTTCAGCTTGGAAGGCGCGCAAGTCGTGATCAGCAGCCGCGACCGCGAAGCGCTGCAAGCGACCGCCGCGCGCATCAATGCTGAAAGCAGCAATCTGGTCTACACCATCACCAATGACGTGACCGACTTCGACGCGGCGCGGCGCATGGTCGATAACGCGGTCGAGATGCTCGGCGGCTTAGATGTGATCGTCGTCAATGCTGGGGGACCGCCTGCTGGCGCGTTCGCGGATTTCGATCTCGATGCGTGGCAGCGCGCGACACAGTTGGTGCTTATGAGCGCGCTCAACCTGACGCAGGCGGCGATCCCGCATTTACAAAAGTCCCGGCGCGCGGCGATCTTGGCGATTGTCTCGACCAGCGCCAAGCAGCCCGTGCCGAATCTCACACTGTCGAACGTGATTCGTCCGGCGGTGGTCGCTATGATCAAGTCGATTGCCACTGAATACGGCGCGCAGGGCATCCGCGCGAACTGCATTCTGCCCGGCACCACTGAAACCGGTCGCGTCGATCAATTGATGCAGGCGCGCGCGCAGCGCAACAGTTCCACGCCCGATGAGGAACGCGCCCGCACCGCCGCCGAAATTCCGCTGCGGCGCATCGGCACACCGGAAGAATTCGCCAATGCGGCGGTGTTCCTGTGTTCGCCCGCTGGCGGCTATATCACGGGTGTCGCGCTGCCCGTCGATGGCGGCTCGATCCGTTCGCCGTTCTAATCACTCACTTTCAGCTCAGGGGCTAACATGCAGGACAACATCCACATTGGCGTGATCGGCGGCAGCGGTTTATATAACATGCCGGAGATCAGCGACAAGACCACCATCGAGATCAATACGCCGTTCGGCGCGCCCAGTGCTGAGATCGTCGTCGGCACGCTGCGCGGTAAGCGTGTGGCGTTCATTCCGCGCCACGGCACGGGGCATGTGTTCACACCGACGACCGTCCCCTATCGCGCCAACATCTATGCACTAAAAACGTTGGGCGTGCGGTTCATTTTCGCGGTCAACGCCTGCGGATCGCTGCGCGAAGATTACGCACCAGGGCATATCGTGATCCCCGATCAACTGTTCGACCACACCAAAGCGGATCGCGGACGCACATTCTTTGATACGGGCTTGGTGGCGCATGTGGGTGTGGCAGATCCGTTTGCACCAGAATTGAGCGCCATCGCCGCTGAGGGCGTGCGCGCGGCAAACGGAGTCGTGCATGAAGGCGGCACATTCATCATCGTGGAAGGACCGCGCTTCAGCACAAAAGGCGAAAGCGCGATTTTCCGCCAGTGGGGATGCAGCATCATCGGCATGACCACCGCCCCCGAAGCTTTTCTCGCCCGCGAAGCCGAGATCGCCTATACGACGATGGCGCACATCACCGATTATGACGTGTGGCATGATGAACCTGTCAGCACCGAACTCGTGATCCGCACGCTGACGCGCAACTTGGAAACCGCACAAAGTGCGCTGGCAAACACGATTGAAGCGCTGGACACAACGGCGGATTTTGCGGCGCATCACGCGCTGGAGAACACGCTGATGAGCGCGCGCATGTCGGTTGACCCGCTGGTGCGCGAACGTTTGCGCCCGCTGGTGGCGCGCCTGCTCGACTCGTGAACGTGACTTGGCGCGGCGCTTCGATCAATCGTTGGGCGGAAAGCACGCTGCTGCTGATCGGCGCGCTGTTCGTGTTCAGCGGATCGCTGGCGCTGGCGGTGCAGCGCGCGCGC
>JBGSRB010000675.1:0-6304 GCA_041737735.1 Anaerolineae bacterium
CGTGGGCGCTGCCGATCCTAGCGGACGTGTTCAACCATCTGCGCGCACGCGGCGTCACGCTGCCCGTTGACGGCGATCAAACGCGCTTGGGCGCGCGTGACATCATGTTCGATTACAGCAAAGCATGGAACGCCTTCGGCAAGCCGCAGATCACGATGCGGCAAAGTGTGGAAGCTACCTATCGCTGGTATGTGCAGCATGGCTATGTCAAACGCGATGTGGCGTCGCAGATCATCGATCTGATCGGGCGCTGGTGGTGAGGTGGTCAGCGCCACCCACAAAAGGTCATGTGTTGTGCGCTGCTAAAGCCGTTATATAATCAAAATGGTAAATTGATCCAAAGCTTATGATTCGACCGCGTTCAGAGCGCTTGAAGGATGAACCGTTATGAGTGACCGCCCGATCTCCAGAATTCAGCCCCCCGGTCAACAATCGACCCGCAGCGGCAGCACCCGCGGCACGGGCGGGCTGCCGTCGCCGGAAATGCTCGGCACCGTGTGGAATCCGCCCGCGCTCAACACGCTCGAAGACACGGGCTTAAACCTGCTGAATGTTGCCGACTTGGTGCTGAAGGTGCTGTACTTCGGTGGCTATATGGCGGGGCATCGCATCGCTGAAATCGTCAAGCTGCCGTTCACGGGCGTGCTTGAACCCGTGATGGAGTTTCTCAAGCGCGATAAATTTGTCGAGGTCAAAGGCACGGGCGGCATCGGTGAAGCGGGCTTTCAGTATGTGATCTCCATCAAGGGATCAGAGAAGGCGCGCGAAGCGATGGAACGCTCGCAGTATGCGGGCGCTGCGCCGGTCACGCTGCAACAATATGTCTACGCCATGCAGCAGCAAAACCGCGAACGCCTGATCGTGCATGAAGACGATATGAAGCAGGTGATGCAGCATCTCGTCGTGGCAGAAGATCAACTGGCGCGCATTGGACCCGCTATCAATTCGGGTAAATCCGTGTTCATGTACGGCCCTCCCGGCAACGGCAAGACCACCGTCGCGGAAACCGTCGGACGCCTGATTCTGGGCGATAATATGTGGATTCCGTATGCCTTCGATGTCGATGGGCAGGTGGTGCGCGTGTTCGATGATGTCAATCACGAATTGGCGGACGAAGGGCCCCTGCGGCTTGGCACGGGCGTGATGCCTGACCCGCGCTGGATTCGCATCCGCCGCCCGATGATCATGGTCGGTGGTGAATTGACGCTGCAAGGCTTGGACTTGGTGTATGACCCGATCAACAAATACTACGAAGCGCCATTTCAGGTCAAGGCGAACGGCGGCATGTTCCTGATCGACGACTTCGGTCGGCAGCAGGTGCGCCCGCGTGACCTGCTCAACCGCTGGATTGTGCCGCTCGAAAAAGGTGCTGACTTCCTGACGCTTTCGACCGGACGCAAAATCGAAATGCCCTTCTTCGTGCTGATCGTGTTCTCGACCAACATCGACCCGCGCGACCTCGTAGACGAAGCGTTCCTGCGGCGCATTCGCCATAAGATCGAGTTCACCGACCCGACCTATGAGGAGTTCCGCGAGATTTTCAAGCGCGTGTGCAAAGCCAAAAATATCGAATACAACGAGCGTTCGCTGGCATACCTGATCAAGAAGTGGTATGTCGAGCAGAAGCGCCCGCTGCGTTCGGTGCATCCGCGTGACATCATCAACCAACTGATCGACATCGCTATGTATCTGAACGTGCCGCCCGCGCTGACGCCTGACTTGGTGGATCGCTCGGCGGCGTCGTATTTCGTCAACCTGTAGAGGCGCAACCCGATGCAGCAGCGACGCAGCGGCTCCGCCGTTCCGCGTCAGCAGGTGTTCTCGCTGGCGGATGGCAACTATGTGGTGCAGTGGACGGAAACGTCAGTGCAAGATTTACTGACGGGCGATTACTATCCGTTCGCCAACAACGACTTCGGGCATCCGCTGTACGATTACGAGCTGACCCAGTTGAAAGTCGCGGGCGTGATCGAAGACTTCGACCGCGCGTATGTGTGGTTATATGCGCTGCCCGAACGCGACCGCTTTACGCTGCGGGTGCAAACCGAAGCCAGCCGTGTGCGCGCCTATTACATCAACACGACGCTGCCCGCCGAAGCGCAGATCGAGCTGCACGCGCGCTTTGAGGCGCTCGGTTTGCTCGATCAATTTTGCGTGTGCGAACATGAGGGCTTGCTCGGCATCTTCAACCGTGACGGCACGCCCTTTGTCGATGTCAAAACCGCCGAGTGGGTGCAGCGCAAGCTCGAAACCTATCTGCCGGATGTGTTCGCGGTGGCGGCGGTGGCGTACACCGAAACCGACTCGGCGCTGCCCGCGGCTAACGCCGACGATCCATCACTTGATCTCGACGCGCTGATCGCGGCGGAACGCGCCGTGATCAACACGCGCGCCGTGATCGTCGTGCGCGATGACGACGAACGGCACACGATCATGCGCGTTCTCACACGGATGCGCGCCGCTACATCTGCCGCCGCCACAGGCGCGGAAGCGCTGGCGCTGCTCGAAGATGATGCGGCTGATCTGCTGATCCTCGATGTGCAGCTTGCCGACATGCACGGCTGGACGCTGCTCGGCAAAATCCGCGAGATCGGCGTGCGCCGCGCCGCCCACATCATCGCCATCGCTGACGCCAGCGAAAGCGACGCCGACGAACAAGCGCTGGCGCTGCTGGTGGCAAAGGTCGATGGTTACGTGCTGCGTCCGTTGGATGAAACGGCGCTGCGCCACGCGATCCTCACCGCGTTGTAAGTGCGAGTTCCCCCACGCATAAAAACAGACCCCCATCCCCCCGATGGTTCGGCAAACCGCGCGCGTGTGTGTAAAATAAAGGGCAATAGTGCTTTGATGCCTAAACACACCCCTCAAACTGAGGATTATTCACGAAGGAGCAAACCCCTATGTCCGCAAACCCGCCCGTTGATGTGCAGCAGTTCGGGCAAAGCATCTGGCTGGATTTTATTCGGCGCAGCACCACGCAAGGCGGCGAACTCGCCCGCTTGATCGCGGAGGATGGTGTCGTCGGCGTCACCTCGAACCCGACCATCTTCCAACAGGCGATCGGCAACAGCGCCGACTATGACGACGCCATCGCCACCATGCTTGACCATGACGGCTACGCCATTTTTGAAGCGCTGGCAGTCGATGACATCCGCGAAGCGCTCGAACTGTTCCGCCCGATCTATAACAGCACGAGCGCGCGTGATGGTTATGTCAGCCTTGAGGTGTCGCCGCTGATCGCCAACGACACCGCCAGCACCACCAGCGAAGCCTTGCGCCTGTTCAAGCTGGTGGATCGCCCCAACGCGATGATCAAAATCCCCGCGACCGACGCGGGCTTGCCCGCCATTGAAGATGCGATTGCGGCGGGTGTGAATGTCAACGTCACGCTGATTTTCAGTGTCGAGAATTACGTGGCAGTAGCCGAAGCCTACATTCGCGGCTTAGAGCGCCGCTTGGAACAGGGCTTGCCCGTGGACAAAATCGCGTCGGTGGCGAGCTTCTTCGTCAGCCGCATTGATGTGGCAGTCGATCGCATGTTGGATAACAACATTCGCGCGGCGCAAACCCGCGGCGATCTGGCGCGCGTCACGCTCAATAATCAACTCAAGGGCAAGGCGGCGATCGCCAACGCCAAGATCGCCTATAAGCGCTTCAAAGACCTGTTCTATGGCGAACGCTTCGCCCGCCTGCGTGCAGCGGGCGCGCTGCCGCAGCGTGTGCTGTGGGCAAGCACGGGAACCAAAAATCCGGCGTATCCCGATACGCTCTACGTCGATATGCTGATCGGGCGCGACACCGTGAACACGCTGCCGCCCAAAACGCTCAGCGCATTCAAGGATCACGGCACGGCAGCGGATACGCTCGATGGCGATTACGACGACGCCGAACGCACGATGGATATGCTGGCGGAAGTCGGCATCGAGTTCGACAAAGTGACGGCGGAATTACAGCTTGATGGCGTCGAGTCGTTTGTCGAGTCGTTCAACATGCTGCTTGAGCAGGTCGAAGCCAAGCGTGATGTGTTGAAAACCGGCGTGATGAAGCAGCAGGAAGTCGCGGTCGGCGTGCAACATGAGCAGGTCGAGCGCACGATCAAGACGCTGGCGGAAGCGCACACCAACCCGCGCATCTGGGCGCACGATGGTTCGGTGTGGAAAGATAACGCGAACATCCGCGAGAAGATCGAGCAGCGCTTGGGCTGGCTGGATACGCTCAAGACCATCGACCTTGATCGCGTGCGCGCGCTGGCGGATCGCGCGTGGGGCTTCACGCCGTCGCATGTGGTGTTGTTGGGCATGGGCGGCAGCAGTTTAGCGCCCGAAGTGTTGTATCGCACGTTCGGCAGCGGCGCAAACCGCCCCGCCTTCCTCATGCTCGACAGCACCAACCCGCAGCAGATCGCGCACGTCGCCAGCCAGATCGACTTAGCGAACACGATCTTTATCGTCAGCAGCAAGTCGGGCGGAACCATCGAAACGGCGTCGTTCTATCGCTACTTCTTCGAGCAAACCAAGCGCAACGGCGCGCAGTTCATCGCCATTACCGATGAAGGCAGCCAACTAGAAGCCGACGCGCGCGCGAACAACTTCGCGGAAGTGTTCCTGAATCCGGCGGACATCGGCGGGCGCTACAGCGCGCTGAGCTACTTCGGCTTGGTTCCGGCGGCGCTGCTCGGCATCGACGTGGATCGCCTGTGGGCGAGCGCCGAACGCATGATCATCGCGTGCGGGGCGAACATCCCGCATGAGCAGCATCCGGGCATCTGGCTCGGCGCGATCATGAGCGTGCTGGCGCAGGACGGACGCGACAAAGTGACGATCATCACCAGCCCATCGATCAGCACGTTCGGCAACTGGGCGGAACAACTGATCGCGGAAAGCACGGGCAAAGAGGGACGCGGGATTCTGCCCGTCGTCGGCGCGACCATCGGCAAGCCGCATGATTATTCAACCGATCGCCTGTTCATTCATGTGCGCGTGGATAACGACGACAACGCCGAAATTGACGCGGGCGTGCTGGCGCTGCAACAGGCGGGCTTCCCGTGTGTGCTGCTGCGCTTGAGCGACTCGTATGCGATCGGCGGCGAGTTCTTCCGCTGGGAATACGCGACGGCGGTTGTGGGCAAGCTGCTGGAGATCAACCCGTTTGACGAGCCGAACGTGACCGAAAGCAAGAACAACACCAGCCGCCTGCTGGAACATTATCAGCAGCACGGATCGCTGCCCGCTGTCGAACCGCTGGTGGAAACCGCGAACGTGCAGCTTTACGCCGACGAACGCATGAGCAAGCTGTTGAGCGATCTGTGTACGCAGCATCAATTTGAGCATAACACGCTAGGCGGGCTGCTGGCGGCGCAGGTCAACGCGACGCAGGCGGGCGATTACTTCGCCATTCTCGCTTATCTGCCCATGACCGAAGCCATCGACGGACAGCTTGAACACATTCGCCGGCGGCTGCGCCATGTCACGCGGCGCGCGGTCACGCTCGGATATGGACCGCGCTTCCTGCACAGCACAGGACAATTACACAAAGGCGGGGCGAATAACGGCGTGTTCATTCAGATCACGCACGACGCCGAAACCGACAGCGCCATCCCCGACGCGCCGTATACGTTTGGCGTGCTGCAAGCGGCGCAAGCGGCAGGCGATCTCGAAGCGCTGCAAAGTAAGCAGCGGCGCGCGGTGCGTCTGCACATCAAGGGCGATGTGATCGTCGGGCTGCACAAACTGCTCGATGCGATTGAACTGGCAGGCGAGCGGCGGCAATAAGCCGATGGGCAAAATTCGCGCGGCGCACGCGGGTGAAGCCGACACGATCACGGCGGTGATCGTGCGGGCGAAGGCGCATTGGGGTTATGACGCCGCCTGGATTGAACGCTGGCGATCTGATCTGCGGGTGACGGCAGATCAGATCGCGGCGGGCGGCGTGTTCGTCTATGTGGATGACGGTGAGATCGTCGGCGTGTCGCAGATCATCATCACGGATGAACGCGCCGAACTGGAAAAGCTGTTCGTTGATCCACAGGCGCACGGGCGCGGCTGCGGACGCTGCTTATTCAAGCACGCGATCAAAGTCGCGCGCGATGCGGGCTGCACGCTGCTGACCGTGGAAAGCGATCCCAACGCGACCGCTTTCTATCAACACATGGGCATGACCATCGTCAGCCAGCAGGAATCGATGATTGCGGGGCGTTTTCTGCCGCGCCTGATCTATCCGTTGGATGCTTAATGCTTAACATGGATGCGTGACCGCCGCGCGCTGTTCACACATCCATGCCCATGAAGTCGCGCGGGTGGGCGGC
>JBGSRB010000676.1:0-14411 GCA_041737735.1 Anaerolineae bacterium
GGAAACGTTCGCCGCGCGCGACATTAGCGGCTTAAGCGGCGGCGAAAAACAGCGCATCGCCTTGGCGCGCAGCTTGGCGCCTAGTCCGCGCTTGCTCATGCTCGATGAACCGTTGGGTTCGTTGGATGCTGCGCTGCGCGATCAATTGGTGGGTGAGGTGCGCGCGATCATCAAGGCGGCGGGGCTGACCGCGATCTACGTCACACATGATCAGCGCGAAGCCTTCGCCATCGCGGATCAGATCGCGCTGCTGCGCGCGGGCAGGGTGGAACAGGTCGGCGCGCCGCGCGATTTGTATCGCCGCCCGCACAGCGCCTACACCGCGCGCTTTCTCGGCTTCGAGAACATCATTCCGGTGCTGAGCGTCGAAAACGGCAGCGCGCACACCCCATTAGGGACATTTGCGGTTGATCAACCCGCCCCGCATCTGCTGCTGCATCCGGCGGGTTTGCGGATTGATCCCGCGGGTTCGATCCACGCCCACGTCGAGGCGGCGGTATTTCAAGGTGATTATCAGCGTGTGGAAGTGCTGACCGACGCGGACATCACGCTGGTGTTTCCGCTGTTCGGCGCGGACGTGCGCGCGGGCGATCAGGTGCGGCTGAGCATCGCGCCCGATTACGTCGTGCCGCTGGCGGATTGAGCGAGTAGTTCCGCGAGATAGGTGTCAAATTCGCCCGCGCTGCACGCATCGACATAGCGCAGCAGTTCGCCCCCGCCAATCGGGTAATCAGGATAGCACGATGTCGGATACGCCCCGCGCGGCGCGTGAACGATGTGCGTCGCCCCCGGCGCGGGGATCAGCAATCCGTCGACCGTGCGATCCAGTTTATCGACCATGCGCTCGACCGTGACGATCACCCGATCTGCCGTGCTGACCAATTCGAGATCGATGCCAATGTTGTTGTTGATCAACACATTGCCGTGCTTGTCGCCCGCCAAGCCGTGAATGATCGCCGTGTCGATGTGCAGCGCGGGGAACGCCATCAGCGTTTCGCCCGAATACGGATCGATCACGGTTTGCACATCAGGGCGCAGCGCGGGTAAATCCGTGCCGATCCATGCGGTGGAGGGCATGAAGCCGACGCCCGCCATGCGCGCGCGTAAACCCATCGCGATGCTGGCTTCCGTTTCTTCGATGATCGTGATCGCGCCCTTGTTAGCGCGCTCGGTGAACATCGGCGCGAACCCGAACGCCTCCAAGCCGAAATACACGCTGCGGATGGTGGATACACAGCCCGCGCCCACTAGCATATCGCTTTCGTAGCCTGCTGTGAAGCACATGAGCGTCAGATCGCGTGGACGTACAGCGCGTGCCAGCAGTGCGCGCACGAACGCCACCGGACGGCGATACAGCGTCAGCCCGCCGAATGCGATCACCGAGCCATCGTGGATCAGATCGGCGGCGTCGGCTAATGAAATATAGAGATCAGCGGTCATGGGTTCAGCCTTCGGAATTGGGATTCAAGTCAGCGATCAGCGCATCCAGCGTGGCGCGGTCGGGCAGGGCGGCGATCCACTCAGGTGGAATGGCTTCGATGCCGAGGCGCGCGGCGCTCAACGCACTGGTCAGCAGGGTAGTCGTGTGTGTGGTCGATTGCGCGGCTGTGACCGCCGCCGTGTAATCGTCAGGATAACGAATGAGGTGATACAACGCCAGCGCGACTTGTTCATTCAGCGTTGCGCTGCCAATGTGCTTGACGGCGGCAGCGTGCGATCCCCATGCGCCCGCATGACCGACGCGATATAATGCGGCGTCGAGTGTCGCATCCATGCCCATGCTATGATCGAGCAAGCGCGGCAGCCAGCGATCCAGCGGCGCGTTTTCGAGCGCCAGCGTGACCGCATATGCCGCCGCTGTGTGCGCCGCGTTACGGAAGTGTATGCGGGTGCTGTCGGACTGATCGATGCAGCCGATCACTACCGCCGTTATGACATCGGCAGGTTCGGGTTGTTCGCGCAACGTGCGCAGGGCGTTTTGGGTAGCGGCGGTGTCGATCACCGCTAAACCATATACCAATCCCGCCGTGCGTGTCGGGTCGCTCATGACATTATTACCCTCACCTGCGCCATGCTGCCTTATAATAACGCAATATGACAATGTGGAGCAGTTCGCATGATGATTAAACGCGCCCTCAGCGGGCGGATGCAGCATCTCTCAATGATCGCCGTTGTGGTGATTGTATTTTTCGTTGGGTTTACACTGGGCAGTGAGCAGTCGGTGGGCGCGGCGCAGGGTAATCGCGTTTTAGCGCCTGAAGCGCAAGAAGCGTTTAGCCCGCTGTTTGAAGCCTATAACATGATCGAGCGCGATTACATCGACGATGTGCCGCTTGACGTGCTGGTCGATGGCGCACTGACGGGTATGTTCGAAGCGCTGGGCGATGAGTACAGCGGCTACATGGATCCCGAAGTTTATGCCATGCTCAACAGCGATCTCGAAGGCGAGTTCAACGGGATCGGTGTGGTGATCCGCACGCGCGAAGACACTAACGAGATCGAAGTCGTCAGCCTGTTGAACGGCGCGCCCGCGCAGGCGGCGGGTGTGCTGCCCGGCGACGTATTCGCTGAAGTCGATGGCGTCAACACGCTGGACATGGATCAATCGGAATTGGCGGCGCGCGTGCGCGGTTTGGAAGGCACAGCGGTCAACATCACCATGCGGCGCGGCGAGGAACTGATCGAGTTCGAGATCGTGCGCGCGCGCATCACTGTGCCGAATGTCGAAGCCGAACTGCTCGAAGGCGATGTTGCTTACATCACGCTCAATCAATTCTCGTCGAGCGCGCGCGCTGATCTCACTGCCGCTTTTGATGAATTGGACGTGAACAATCGCGCCGGCTTGATCGTCGATTTTCGCAATAACCCCGGTGGCTTGCTGACCGCAGCGGTCGATGTGGGCAGCCTGTTCATCGAGTCGGGTCCTATCGTGATCGAAGAATTTGGCGACGGACGCGAACGCATCTTTGAAGCGACTGGCGATTATGCCGACATTCGTGTGCCAATGGTGCTGTTGGTCAACGCGGGCAGCGCCAGCGCCTCGGAATTGGTGGCGGGCGCGATCCAAGATTTGGGTGTCGCCACGATCATCGGTGAAACCACACTCGGCAAAGGCACCGTGCAAACCTGGAGTCCGTTGAGCAATGGCGGCGGCATCCGCTTGACCATCGCTCGCTGGCTGACGCCCAATCGTAGATGGATTCATGAGGCAGGCGTGACGCCCGACATTTTCATCGAATGGACGCCCGCCAGCTTTGATGATCCCGATCTTCAGTTGCAGGCGGCGCTTGATTTCCTGCTGACGCCTGAAGCCGAAGCGGCAGCCGTCGTCGCGCCTTGATGCTGTTCGCCTTTCACGGTTTGCACGGGCGATCCGCTGTGCTACAATGCGAGGCGATTTCGAGATGCTATGAGGAGTAATGGGCATGGATCGTGCCTTGCAGATTGTTTCCATGATTGTATCGATCTTGTTGATCGTGCTGATCTTGATGCAGGTCAAAGGCGGCGGCTTGGGCGACCTGCTCGGCGGCAGCGGTGAATCCGGCGGCATTACGCGCACACGGCGCGGGCTGGAAAAAACGCTGTTTCAGGTGACGATTGGGCTGGCGATTGCCTTCATGACCGTCGCCATTTTCTCGGTCAGTCTGTCGCGCTGAGTCGTCGATCCCCATTGTTCTAGCCCATGCGAGACGGCGTGAACGCATGTCGTCTCGTGTGGTTTGCGCCCCCTGATCAGATGAGGTAAATCAATGCTGCGTGGATTCCGCTGGCAGTTTGCCGCGCTGCTGCTGTCGGTGATCTTGTTTATCACCGCGCTGGCGCTGCGCCCATCCGAAACAACGGCACCGCCCACACCGCCACCTCCCACTGACGCCGCCGCTCTTCCAACGATCACGCCGATTCCGGTGCTGCCCACGTCGGAGAATGTGCTTGCGCCGTCTGCCCTGAACCTTAACCAGCAGCCCGATCATTTCACTGAAGCGCTGGTGGGGCGGGTGCAGCGCTTAAATCCGCTGTTGGCTAACCTTAATCCCGTGGATCGGGACCTCACGCGCTTGATTTTTGATGGTTTGACGACGACCAATGCTTACGGTGAACCGATTGCGGCGCTGGCAGACCGTTGGGTGATCGCGTCGGACAACCTCGATTATGTGGTCTATCTGCGTGATGATGTGCGCTGGCAGGATGGCACGCCGTTCACGGCTGATGATGTCGTATTCACCATGGAACTGCTGCGCGCGCCTGATTTCCCCGGTTCGCCGGAACTGGGCGCTTTCTGGCGCACGGTGGAAACGCAAAAGCTCGATACGCATATTGTGCGTTTTCGGCTGGCGCAGCCGCTCGGCACTTTCTTAGATCGCTTGCAGATCGGCATTCTGCCCGTTCACGCACTTGAAGGCACACGCGCGGCTGATCTGGCAGCGCACCCGTTTAACATCACGCCGATTGGCACGGGCGCGTATCAGGTGGAAGCGCTGCGCGGTGCCGGTGGTGTGATTCGCGCGGTCGATCTGCGTGTGTCCTCGATTTATCGTGAGCGCGAACCTGATCAAGCCTTCGCGCTGGATCGCATCAGCTTCCAGTTGTTCGACACATTCGATGCTGCGCTGGCAGCGCTGCGCGCGGGTGAAGTGGATGCGCTGCACACGCGGGATCGCGTTGAGCGCCCGCCGGTGTTCGATGCCGCCAATACCCATGATATTCCATTGTATACGCAGCTTGAGCCGACTTTGGGCGTGCTGGTATATAACTGGGCGCAGGTCGATTATTTCCGTGAGCAGCGTGTGCGCGCGGCGCTGGCGATGGGTGTGGATCGCACATCGGCGCTTGAACGCACGATGCTGAATCTCGCGGTGCGCGCTGATAGTCCGTTATTCCCCGGTTCGTGGGCGTATACCGCCGACACGCGCTTGCCTGCTTATGATCCCGTTGGCGCGCAAGCATTGTTGATCACCGCTGCTGAACGCATGGAACGTCTGCCAGATGAGACTGAAGCTGAGGGCGCAGGCGCTGAAGCCACCGAAGCGGTCGAACCGACCGGCATTGCGCCGTTGTTCACCTTCAGTATTTTAACGCCTGATGATCCTGCGCTGGTGCGGTTGGCGAACGAGATCGCGACGCAGTGGGCGCAGCTTAATGTGCGCGTCAGCGTCGAAAGCGCCGATCCGGAAACCTATCAGGCGCGCTTGGAGTCGGGTGAGTTCCAAGCGGCGATTGTCGAGTATGCGCTTGGCACAAGCGCCGATCCCGATGTGTATGCTTTCTGGCATGAGGGCGAATATCCTGATGGACGCAATTACGGCGGCGTCAGCGACCGCGCCATCAGTGAGGCGCTCGAACGCGCGCGCCGCGATCCGTTCGGCATTAATCGTGCTGAGCATTACGACCGCTTCCAGCGCGATTTCACCGAGCGCGCGGTGGCGCTGCCGCTGTATTATCCACTGTTCACGTATGCGGTCGCGCCGCGCGTGCAGGGTGTGCAATTGGGCGTGATTAGCGCGGGGGCGGATCGTTTCCGCAACATCGCGGAATGGCGGATTGATTGAGTTTAGAGCGCGCCTTCTGCCGCCAAGATCGCGCGCAGCAAGTCTTTGCGGGCGCTGCCGCCGAGTGTCTCTAACTTGCGCACGCCCAGCGGATCGATCACTTCGCGCAGCAGGCGCACTTCTTCAACCGTCGGCGGGGGAGTCGCGTGCAGATCGGGTGCGACTTCGAGTGTGAAGCCTGTTTTGCGCTGTACATCCTCCAGCTTAATGCCGGGATGCACACTGGTCACGCGCATACGTCCATCTGCCCAATCGAACTGACCAAAATCAGTGATCAGATAGCGCGCGCCATGTCCACGTTGGCGGGCTGGCACATGTCCCATGCCGCTGACAAAATCGAGCTTCTCGACAAAAGTCACGCGCGAATGACGCGGCACATACAGATAGATGTGTTCTGAAGTGGTGGTCACATCGGGGATGCCGCCTGAGCCGGGCAGACGCATACGTGGACGCTGATAATCGCGTCCGAAAGCGATATTGTTGAAATTGCCGACCGCATCCACCTGCGCCGGACGGAAAAACTCTTTGGGGTTGAACTTAGGCAGAAAATCTGCCGCAGCGCTGACAAATCCAAGATGGATCAGCCCTTTGCCGAGCCATAAATCTTCGATGCGCGCCACGCCGAGCGCCGCCGCTTCTTGCGTCAGGCTTTGCCCGATGGCGCTGGCATATTTGACATTGGGCGCGTGCGTCATGCCCGCCAGAACATAGCCCGCCATCACCAGCGGCGTGTTGATGCCCTGCGCCAGCACTTCGCCATCGACCACCTGCCGCGCGATGCACACGCTGATCAATTCATCAATGGTGTAATCCATAGGGGCGCACTCGTGGCGATGTCAATAAAATCATGGGGATTGGTCACGAGTTTGGTGCCAATCCCCAGAGCTTGCGGAATGTTTGCTGCTTACAACCCGCGCGGAATGAACACCGGTTCGGCGGGAATGTTGCCCGTCCACGTGTCGAACAGTTCCACGCTGACCGCTTCGCTGGCGCGTAATTCGGTCAAATATTCCTCAAACTGCTCATTCAGCGTGCTATCGTATTCCGCTGCTGTCGCTTCGCGCTCTTCGCGGGCGCACACCTGAATGATGTGAAAGCCGAACTGCGTTTCCACGGGTTCGCTGATCGCGCCGACTTCCAGCTCGCTGACGGCATCGGCAAATTCTTCGACGTAGCGATTGGCGGGCGACCAGTCGAGTTCGCCACCATTCGCGCCTGATCCGGTGTCGGTCGAAAGCTGCTGCGCCAGTGCTGCGAACGATTCGCCCGCATCGAGTGCCGCGACGATGTCGAGTGCTGTTTGTTCAGTTTCCACCAGAATATGCCGCGCGTTGACGTAAGTCGTCGTCGGCTCGGCTTCGGGATCAACTTCGAGAACGGCATCACGGACTTTTTCGCGCAGGGCTTGCGCGCGGAAGTAGTCATTGATCGCCTCATCGCCCACACTCGCCGCGCCGCGGACATTGCCGTAGAAGGCATTGCGCGTTTCCGTGAAGGTTTGCGCGCTTTGCGTGGCATCTGGCGTAGCTGTCGGTGTTGCCGATGGGAACGGCGACGGTGAAGGTGTCGGCGTTTCCTGCGGCGTCGGTGTCGCGGTCGGCTCTAGCGATGGGGTGGGCGAGACGAACGGCGTGCGCGTGGCACTTGGTTCGGGTGAAGGCGTTGCTGTGCTGATCGCCGCCAGCGGATCATAGCCGAAGAACTCGTTGACACGTGCCTGCACTTCATCGTCGGAAACGGTGATGCCCAGTTCAGCCGCCTGCTGCTCGATCAACTCATCATCGACCATCTGATTCAGCACGCGAATACCCAACTGTTCGCTGACGCTCAGCTCGTTCAGGTACGTGCTGTAAGGCGGTTGCTGCGAAAGCTGCTGGATGATCTGGTCACTGGTCAGCCCGAACGACGTAAACAGCGCGATGCCGTCGTTCAACTGTTCACCGAGCAGTGCGCGTTCAAGGCGCACACGGTCGCGGAACTGCGCCACGGTGATCGACTGTCCGTTGACTTGCGCCACCACTTGCGCGGGGCGGATCAGTTGATCGAACACCAGCGCGATCACCACCAGCACCAGCGCGAATATGCCTGCCGCAGCCACGCCCAGCAGCACTAACCGCTGCACTTGCGCTTCACGTTCGGCTTTGGATTGATACGGATCGATCAGCCTTGAGGTGTAACGGCTGACCCCGGTTTGCTCAATGGGCTGCGGGGTAATTTTCCCCCCGACGCCGGGCTTGGGTTTTCCCGTTGTGCTGCGTTTCGACATCGCTGCGATCCGCCTTTTAGTCGGTGACGATTACGAAGGGCAGCATCGCAAGGTGACGCGCCCGCTTGATCTCACGAGCGAGTTCACGCTGGCAGCGCGAGCAGTTGCCCGTTTGACGACGCGGCTTGATTTTACCCGTCTCGGTAATGTAATTCCGCAGGGTGTCAATGTCTTTATAATCGAAACATTTCCCTTTGGGGCAATAGCTGTTCTGGCGATAGCGCCCACGCCCTAACGGACGGCGGCGCTGTTGGCGACGGTCACTATCGCGTTCGCCACGCTCAGGACGTTCATTACTTTCTTCTTCAGCCTCCTCGGCTGCGTCGTCAGCGGCTTCTTGCGCGCGGTTGCGTGCGCGCATTTCGTCACGATCACTCATCGTTTTAGCTCCTCATGAATAATGATGGTCGGGTTCAGAAGGCGTAATCGCCATCGTCGTTATCAGTGTCATTGAAATAGTCGAGTTCGCCCGCGCGCCGATCCCCAATCAGGATCATCTCGTTGGCGACGACTTCAGTGCGAAAGTGTTTCTTGCCGTTTTCGTCTTCCCAGCCGCGTGTTTGCAAGCGTCCTTCAATATACACCTGTTGATTTTTCGTCAGGTGCTGCTTGCAAATTTCGGCAAGGTTGCCCCATGCCACGACGTTAAACCATTCGGTTTCTTCGCGGCGTTCACCCTCGGACGACACCCACGAGCGCGAGACAGCGACGCTGAAGCTGGTTACTGCCCGCCCATTTGGGGTGTAGCGCATTTCAGGATCGCGCCCGACGTTACCGATGAGTATGACTTTGTTTAATCCACGTGCCATTGAGTATCAACTTTGGCTGAAAGAACAAAAACGGTTGATCACGAGCGTGGTCGCTTACTCGTCTTTACGCACCAGCAGATAACGCAGCACGTAAGGCGATAAGTTCATATTGCGCTCAATTTCCATGAGGGCGCGCGGCTCGATCTGCGCGTCGAACAGCACGTAATAGCCTTCGCGCTGACGGTCGAGTTCATATGCCAGCTTGCGCCGACCCCAACGGTCAATGCGCGCGACCTGACCCAGCTCGTCGGCTTCGACCCACGCGCGCACCTGATCAACAGTATCGTTGACCAGCTTCTCATCCGTGTTATCCAAACGGATGATGAACGTAACTTCATAGGAACGTTTCATTGGTGTATGCAATTCCCCTTTCCACGGGAAAGCCCTGCACGAACGCGGGTGCGCCGCACAGAACGGAAAGAATGGTATGGTTATCAGCCCGCCATGTTACATGAGGGAAGCAGGTTTGACAACGGTTAATCGTGCTTAATGTGCGTTGGCAGGGGCGTTCTGGGTGAACGCCCTTACCGGTTGAAGGTGTGGTTTGGTTAGGCTTGGCGATCCTGCAACAACGCTGCCATCCGCGCCCGTAACGCCGAGCGGCGGCGTTCGTGAACTTCCGGCGTGATCTCGCCCGCGTCGAGCAGGGCGTCAAGCTCGGCGATTTGCGCGGCGAGCGCGTCGATCTCGCTTTGATCCGGCGCAGGTCGGCGCGTTTGTTGATTGCGCGCCGCGATGATGATCAGCGCGCCGCCCACGAACGCCGCCGTGATCAGCACGATGCCGATGATGATCAGCAGGTTGCTCGATGACACCACGGGCGCAGCGCGATCCCCGACTTGACCCGCGTCGATGCCTGCGCCGCCAATCTCGTACCGCAGCACAGCGCCACTTTGTAAATTGACCGCGCCGCCATAGGCTGCGTAAGCCTGTGCGCCGATGGTCTGTTCGCCTAGCGGCGCGAATAGATCACCAGTGACGGTCAGCGTGGTTGGGCTAACGAGCAAACGCAGCGCGCCCGCGAGTGCATAAGTCAGCGGTTGCTCGATGATCGCGCCG
Organism: Anaerolineae bacterium; assembly: GCA_041737735.1. Taxonomy (GTDB): domain Bacteria; phylum Chloroflexota; class Anaerolineae; order Aggregatilineales; family Phototrophicaceae; genus Flexifilum. Next base: position 9,681 of record JBGSRB010000676.1, read on the forward strand.
CCGCCGTATGGCACGAGATAAATCACCTGCACAACATGATCTTCACCGGGCAGCACCGGGATCGTGTCGAACACCAGCCCGTTATCTTCACTGGTGACAAAGCGCTGCTGATTATCACCAAAACCCATCACCAGTGCGCCGGGCGGCAGCGCGAACACCAGCGAGATCGCGCGTCCGTCACTGGTTGTTTGGCTCGATGAAAAAGCACGATCCGACGTGTTGCGAATGTTAAAGACCTGCGCGATCTCCATGCCATCACCGATGACGTTCACCTGTGTGGCGATCCCCGTAATCTGGATCACATCCGGGTCTTCGGTCAATTCATAGATCGTCAGCGGTAGATCGACCACGCTGTCGACGGCGTCGTCAGCAAGCTGCGAACCCCGCACCAGCGCGCTGGTGAACACCCGCCCGCGATATTCCGCCGTGACCACGTAAGCGCCGCTGGCATCTAGCGCCACATCCGCGAAGGTGAACGCGCCCGTTTCATCGGTCTGGGTGTCAACTTGGGCTTGATTAAAAAGTTCATCGAAGGTGAACAGGCGCAGCGCCAGATTCGGCGGCACGCTGCCCGTCGCTGATCCGTTGGTCACCACGCCGTTGATCGTGATGGTGGCGGGCAAGTCAATGCTGGCGTCGGTGGTCGGTGCTTGAGCGATCAACGTAGGCTGCGGCGCTGTGCCAATGGCGGCGCTATTCTCCAGCGTGAGCGAACGCGCATACGCCACTGCATCCCACATTTCCGCTTCGCTGAGGATACCCGCAAATGCGGGCATTCCGTCATCGGGATCGCCGATGCCCTCATTGATGCTGGTGTAGATCACGCGGTCGCTGATCAGCGCCATGTTCGGCAGACTCGAAAGATCGCCTGTTGAACCGCTGAGTTCCGCCGCGCGCGGACCATCGCCTGCGCCGCGATCCCCGTGACATTCTTGGCAGTGCAGCGCGTAGACTTCACGCCCGCGCGCGATCTCTTCCGTCTCGTAATGCAGCGTGTAGGTGTAATATGCCACCGACCAGCGATCTTCGCTGCTTAAGGCGTCCGCCCATGGCGGCATCAACTGTTCGATGCGTCCGTTGGTGATCGTCTCGAACCAAACCAGCGGGCGTTGATCGGCGGCGGTATCGGGGCTGCGAAAACTCGCCATCTCCGGCACTTGTCCCGATGCGACCAGCGATCCCGCGCCATTCCCGTTGACACCGTGACAACTGGTGCAGTTCTGCGCGAAGATCGCCGCTCCGCGGGCGATGTCGGGCATGGTGAGTGGGTGGGGCGCTTCCGTGGGGCGCGGCGTCGCCGCCGGGATCGTGGCGACGATCGCCGGTTCGCCGCCTAAACCCGTGCAGGCGCTGAGCAGCACCAGCACGATCAAAATGAGATTGCGTTTAATCACGAAGGTTGTTCCTCACGCGCGCGGCGCACGGCGGATTCAATCGCATCATCAATCGCGCGGTCGATGGCGGCGTCCTCAGCTAAGGTCGGGCTGACGAACGCGCTTTGTTCGGTCAGCGCATCTAGCGCCTTGAGCGCCAACGCGCCGCGATCCAGCCAATAAGCGCGGTCGGTTTGATAGACGGTTTCATCAATTTTACCGAGCGCATGGTCTTCATCGAGATCATGCAGATTACGTAGCACACGCTCATAGTATAAATCTAAGCGGGCGCGCTGCTGCGCGATCTGAGCATCGGCGGGCGCGGATCGCTGGGCCAAGAGCGGATACAACACCCATGCCGCCACGATCAGCAGCGCGACAATTCCGAGGATCAAACCACTTACGCTCATGAGTCACTCAATAATCCGTCGATGATGGCGATCATTTCGGCTTCGTTGACCGCCGCATACATGAAATTTGCGATCTCACCGTTCTGATCGATCACGAAGCTTTCCGGCACACCTTGAATGTGATAAAGCCGCTGACTGATCTCAGCGCGTGGATCATCGGCGTTGGCGTAGGTGATGCCAAACTCGTCGATGAACGCGCGCGAGTCGTTAGGTTGATCGTTGTAGGTGATGCCGATCACCTGCACTTGATCGCCGTAGCGCTGGCTGATGCGTTCGAGCGCGGGTGCTTCTTCGCGGCAGGGCCCACACCAACTCGCCCAGAAGTTGAGGATCACGATGGTGCCGCGCTGCTCGCTTAGTGTGAAGGTGCCACCGTCTAAAGTTGTCACGGTGAAATCAGGTGCGATTCCGTCGGTGGGCTGTGTCGCGCGCGAACGCAGCAGCGCAATGCCGACGGTCAAAATCACGGCGAGAATGCCCGCGATCAAAACCATCGATCCCACGCTCAAGCCGCGCGGCTTCGGCGGCGGCGCTTGGTCATTTTCGAGTTCGTGCAGCAGGTCAAGGTCGCTCATGGTTGAGGCGTTTGCTTCCGTCTAGTTTATTGATCGTTCAAATCGCGTTCAATGCGCGCGCGATAATCATCAGTTGGTTCGGCAGGGGGTGCGCTGACCACCGTCGCCGGTGTGCGCCGCCAGCGCACAAACGTGATCGCGCTGAAACCGAGCAGCGCCGCCCCTAGCAAAAACGGCGTGAGCAGCGCCATCACTTGCAACACCGGATCGCGCGGGATCGGCACGACGCGGTCGCCATAGCGATCGACAAACGAGTCGATGATCTGCGCGTCGTTTTGTCCTTGCTCAAGTTGAGTGCGAATCTCGGCGCGCCATTGCACACACGCCTGCGTCTGGCAATCGGACAGCAGTTCATTGGGACACACCGGACAATACAACTGCCGCGAAACCCGATTCACGTCGTCGGCGGTCACGGGGATCAACTCGCTCGATTGTGCCAGCGCCAGCGTAATCGGCAGCGTAGACAGCAGTCCGATCAGAATTAAGGCAAGCGTTAGAATACGTCTCACGCTGCTGCTCCTGCCCGCTGAATATTGGCGCGTTGCTGGCGGGCGCGGGCGGGCGCATTTTCAGCGGGCGCGACGCTGATCACCGTGCCGATGATCAAGATGATGCCGCCCCACCAGACGAGATTGATCAACGGGTTGACATACACCTTGAACGTGGCTGATCCCGTCGTCAGGTTAAAGCCGCTGAGCAGCACATAAAAGTCATTTTCGAGCGTGCTGTGCGCGCCCGCGATGATCTGCTGGTTCATGCCTGTTGCCTGCGGATAAAAGTCATGGCGCGGGCGCAGCGCGGCGATTTCGCGTCCGTCGCGCAGCACCGTGACGTTGGCGATATCCATGATGCGCCCGTCTTCCGCAATCTGACCGGATGCAAGACCGTCGAAGCGCATGGTGTAGGGTGCAAGCGCCAGTGTTTCGCCGGGAACAAGCGTTTGCTGCGTCTCGGTTTGGTAGATGGTGCTGCCGATCACGCCGATGCCGATCACGGTGATGCCCAGATGCACGATGAAGCCGCCATAACGCCGCCGATTGCGCGTGAAGATCGCTACGAGTGCGCGCGGCAGTCCTTCACCTGTCACCACGATGCGCGCGCGCGCCCCGCGATAAATTTCATACAGCGCGACGAAACCCGCCAGCATGGTCACGCCATAGCCGAACACCGCGCCTGCGCTTTGCGCGCCTAGCAGATACGCCACCACCATGCCCACCAATGTCAGTAGCAGCGGCACGATCAATGAGCGTCCCAAGCTGCGCGCGGCGGTCGCGCCCCACGCTGACAGTGGCGCAATACCCATCAGAATGTACATGGCGATGAACAGCGGCACGGTCACGGCATAGAAGTAGGGCGCGCCCAGTGTAATCGCCGTCCCCGCAAACAATTCCGCCGTGATCGGCGCGCCGAAGCTGCCCCAGAAGATCGCCAGCGCCAGCGCCACAAACACGACATTGTTCAGCACGAACAGCGTTTCGCGGCTCAGCCAGCCCGTGAAGTGATGCTCGTCGCGCAAGCGTCCTTCTGACCAGCGGCGCAGCAGCAGCACAACCGAAACCAGCGTGACGCCCGCCCAGAAGGCGAACATCGGCACACCGATCTCGCTTTGGGCGAAGCTGTGAACGCTGTCGATTAAGCCGCTGCGCGTGGCAAACGTCCCGAAGATCACCGAGCTGAATGTGAGGATCACCAGCGCCATGTTCCACACCTTGAGCATTCCGCGCTTTTCTTGGATCATCACGCTGTGTAGAAACGCCGTCCCCATCAGCCACGGGATGAAGGCGGCATTTTCGACTGGATCCCAGCCCCAATAGCCGCCCCAGCCAAGCACGTCATACGCCCAGCGCCCGCCCAGAATCAAGCCGAGTGTTAAAAATAACCACGCGATCAGCGTCCAGCGGCGGGCGGCTTTGATCCAGTTGGTTGAGAGATCGCCGCTGGCAAGCGCGGACATGGCGAATGCGAATGGCACCAGAAAACCGACGAAACCGAGATACAGCATCGGCGGGTGAATGATCATCCCGAAGTGGCGCAGCAGCGGATTCAAGCCGCGTGCGGTTTGCGCCAGAAATTCCGCGTTCGGCGTGGTTGCACCAGCAGGGATCAGCGTTGTCGCTGGGATCGCCGCGTTCTCCGCCAGATCGGGCGTGATCCAGTAGCGCGCAAACGGATTTTCGAGAAACAGCACCAGCCCGACAAAAAACGCCAGTGCGACCATCGAATAAGCGATGAAATAGGGCATCAGCGGACGGTTGCGCGTCCAGTTGAGCAGCGTTGCCGTGAACGTAAACAGGCTCATCAGCAAACACCAGAACAGCAGCGAACCCTGCTGCGATCCCCATAGCGCCGTCAAGCGCAGATAATTGGGCGTGT
>JBGSRB010000677.1:0-4022 GCA_041737735.1 Anaerolineae bacterium
AGCAGCGCCCACCCGCGCGCACGCGGCGGCACGATCAGCGCATAGCCCACCGCGAACGCGCTGAAAATAGCGATGAGAGTCAGGTCGAAGGTCATGAGGCGCAGCCCACTTGATCCGCATGATGATTATCTAATTTGACGATCATCAAAAGCCCTGATAAATCCATTGGGGGGCGCTGTCAGTCGTGGCGATGATCACCGCGATCACGATCAGGCACAGCGCCAGCGCCGCCAGATTTTCGCGCGAGAACACCCTACTCAGCAGCGGGCGGGGCGGTTTCGCCGCACCATTTCCATTCGCCATCTTCAAGCACCACGCGATACGCCGTTAAGGGAATGCGATTGACGTTATCCTGCCCGCCGTAGACCAGCACAAACTCGCCCGTGCAAGTCACCACATCGGACTCACCCGCACGCTGACAAACGGCATCTTCGAGCGACGCATCCACGCCGCTGAACGACGCCGTTTCACGCGGAATGAGCGACTCCATTTCGCTGCACAGGTTGGCACGGATGCCCGCTTCGTCGGTGTTGGCTTTCGCCGTCAGATAGTTGATCACGACGGGCGCGGGATCGGGCTGCGTCGATGCGGCGGGCGCGTCAGCACTCGTACAGCCCGCCAGCGCGATCATGAGGGTCAACAAAAGCAAAACGGTTGATTTCATGCTCTATCCTTGTGTAGGTGGTCTAGCCCGCCGCGTTGGGATCGATCATCACGGTCAGGCGGATTTCGTCTAACATGCGTAACGCCAGCAGATTCCGCAGGTTCGCGCCGCTGAAAGCGTCGTGTCCGTCGGTGAATTTGAGATTGGTCGTTCCCCATTGGCGCATATGAATGCCGTCGCCATCCAAGCCGAATTGGGGCAAGGCGCGCGCCGCCGCCCACAGATTGATCAGCGGGACTTCGTAATCAGCCGCGATGCGGATCACGCGCTGATTGAAGTCGAGCGCTTGCAGCCACAAACCGCCGTTGGGATCATAACTAAACGTCGAAAGCACGGGAATGATGCCGCGCTGCACGGTTTCCTCGACGATGGTGCGCATCTGCTGCTCAAACTCGACGGCGGTCATGTGACGCACGTCGTTGGGACCGAACATGATGAAGGCGACGCTCGGCATTTTCAGGCGATATTCGCAGGCTAACGGGGTTTCGCCCTGTTCGCACACTTCAAAATCTGACCACGACGGATCGACCACCGCATACGAGTTCAAGCCGACGCGTGCGGCGATGCTGTTGGCAGCCACCGACGCGCCGAAGTAGAGAATCGTATCCGCCAGATAATCATACGCGCCCAACTGCGGGTTGGGACGGCTCATCGGCTGCAAATACAGCGGATCGGCGCTGAGACTGTCGCCCACTTTGGTGATCACATCGCTGAAGTTGCCCATGTCCAAGCCGCGCCGATACAGGTCGCGCATGGCGGCGCTGACTTCGGGGATTACGGGCGGGGTATAGAGCGCGGACAGGGTCGCGTTCGCCACATTTTCCGGCTGATTATCGGGAAGTTCCGACACCGCAATCGTGCTGAAGCGCAGGTCGTCGCTGAGATCAAGCACGCCGCTCAGCACCCAACCTTCGCCCAAGACCACGCCGTCGATGCTGAGGCGGTTGACATGCACCCAGTTGCCGATGCGGTTGCGCTCGATGATCTCCAGCGGCGCACCCGCGCGCACGACATCGACCTGACGATAGGTGATGCCGGGTCCGGCGAAGATCGGGATCGGCTGAATGGGCATGGTGCGCGTGGGGGATGGGTCTTGCGCGGTGACCGCGCCGCCGATGAGCAGGCAGGCGCACAACAGCAGAAACACACGCATGAGCATAAGAACAGTTCCGTTGAACAGTGGGCAAAAGCAGATGGTATTGTACACAAGAACGCGCCCGCGCGCCGAGTGGGAAAACGTTAGGGGGCGCGCAGGGCATGTGCCACCGCCAGCAGATCGGCGCGGCAGGCGGGCGGGATCGCGTCAGCGGGCAGGGACTCGATCTGCGCGATGAAGGCGGGCAGCGTCGTGTCGGTGATGGGTTGGGTAGTCAGCGCAACCGCATCACAAGCTTGAGCGATGGCGTTCAGGCGGTCGAGTGACGGGTCAGGAACAACAATTTGAACTGCACCATCCATAAGTGAATGACTGATATAGAAGTCATGGTCGTTTAGCATATTTGTATTTATCGCTATACGATTGCGTTGTGTATTATAGCTGAGTAGAATCTGACCGCCCCAGGGGGAGTACATAATATCATTGGTGAAGATGGGTAATGAATGGATTTGATAGTTTAAGTCTACTGTGTTAACGATATAAAGTGAGTTTGTAGTGTCAACTGCCAACTGATTCCCAGTAGGATTCCAGCGTATTCGCGTTACATACCCATCAAGCGTAATCATCTCAGCAACTTGGTGTGTTTGGATGTCGAAGGTAAAAACAGTTGAGCTAAGATCAGGAACTTCTCCCGTTCGCTCAACAAATACAAACATGTTGCTGTCAGGATGCCAAGCAAACGCGAAGGGAGCCTTTGTTCGGGGTACTTGGAAAATCTGCTGACTTGTATCCCCATCAACAAGATAGATGTTTTGATAGTTGTCGGAACCAACAAAATACTGGTTATCTGGACTCCAAAGTGGCCCGTTCATGCTGTAGGTTTCAACGATGTAAGACTGTATGACTTCTCCTGTATCAATCGATAGTGTCATAAATCCTAGTTCGCTCAAGGGAACGGCTAGAATGGAACCACCATCATTGCTCCAAGCCCCTAAGTAGTAATCTGAAGTGACAAATAGTGGTTGAAATGTATAGGTATTCCATACTTCCCCGGTGGTAACAATCCTATCACCATCAGGACTCAATCCGTAGAACGAGCGAAGCTGATCGTGATTTGTTCGCTGCCAGGTTGAACGAACACTAAAATCAGCATTGTAGATGGTCAATTCTGTATGGGTTGCAATGGCAAGGGTGCTTCCATCTCTACTCCAGTTGGAATAATAAACCGAAGGTATTTGCTCTGATTGACCCTTCACTGTGCCAATTGCCAAAGCTATTAGAACGAAAAGGGTTGACAATAACCGAGTCCGTAAAGAAATCGTGCCCATATTACCAACTCCAATCAGGGTCTACGTCCGTGCTAGAGACAGATAACGAAACACTTTGCGCGTCATAATTGACTCCCTAGCGCCCGTATCACCCACTTTTCCAAGTATAGGCGCGGTTGTTGCCCAACTAATCGACGTTTACGCGACGATCTCCATCCCCTAGCGCGCATCCACCGCGCGCATTTCGCTCAGCAGCGCATCGAGCATGTGCAGCGCCGTGATGTTCTGCAAGCCCTGTCCGCGCTGTGTCGCTTGCGCCTGCCGATAATCATGCGCGTAGAACATGGTCAGATGCACGCCGTCGAGATCAAGCCCGCGATTGGGCAGCGCCGATGCCGCGCGGTCGAAGTCCCACAGCGGCACGGCGAGTTCCGCCGCCAAACGCCGCACAATCGTGTTGTTGATCTCGCCGCCGAAGCGATCCGCTTTGGTGATCAGCACGGGGATCACGCCGTGTTCGACCGCGTAAACCACCATGCGCCGCATGTTGCGCTCGAAAGCCTCAGCCACGCCGACATCGTTCGTGCCGAGCCGCAAAAATAACACGCTCGGACGCTCGACACGGATCACGCAGGCGATCACATTTTCGCCGGGACTGCACGGCGGTTTGCGCGCCCACGCCGAGTCGAACACAGACCACGTATGCAATCCGCGCCAGACCGCCAGATCGCGCCGCCCGAATGATCCGGCGAAGTGATCAATTGTCGCTTGCAGATAGGTGTAAGCACCCAGCTCATACGATCCGCCGTCGAAGCGCGTGAGAAAATACGGTTGCTCGATCACGCTGTCGCCAATGCGCGAGAACGCGCGCGGATCATTGCCCAACGTTTGCCCGTGCGCGTAAATCGCGCGGACGAACTGGCGCGTTTGCGGCGGCAGCACGATGATCTCGCTGATCGGCACCCCGTTGATGCTGTCGGCGCGCGCGGGGATC
>JBGSRB010000680.1:0-5752 GCA_041737735.1 Anaerolineae bacterium
GGCGCTGGACGCGCGCGCCGTGCCAAGCGTCGCCCCGCTGATCGGGTTGGTCACGGTGATCGATGCGGGCGCGGGCGACGTGGTGCTGCTCATGGGTTCAACCTCAACAGGGGCTAGCTACTCAATCGCTGTATTGTCGTCCGTTTGCGGGATGGGGTCAAATGTAGAAGAGTCGATTTCGTACTTATTATCTTGACATTGTGTCACTTTAAGCGGACAATATAAACATACCCCCCTCATCACCTCGGTGATGAGGCGCGAGACCACCCTAGGGTGGTCTCTGCTTACTTCTTGATCCCCTCAACTTAAGGTTTCCCCTCATGAAAACCATTGTGTATGTGGACGGCTTTAATCTGTATTATGGCTGTTTGAAGAATACACCCTACCGCTGGTTAAACTTACTCACACTTTCCCAGAATTTGCTCAAAACCAGCACGATTGTCGAAATTAAGTATTTCACTGCCCGTGTAGTCGCGCGATCCCATGATCCGCAGCAGCCCAATCGCCAAGACCTTTATCTGAGGGCGTTGCAAACTATTCCCAACTTATCGATCATTTTCGGTCAGTTTTTGGCGCACAAGGTGCGAATGCCGCTGGCACATCCACCTAATAAGGGTGCAAAAACTGTTGAGGTAATCAAGACTGAGGAAAAAGGTTCGGATGTAAATTTGGCAACGGCAATGCTGGTTGATGGTTTTGAGGGTAAGTATGAACTGGCAGTTGTCGTTTCTAACGACTCTGATCTGTATGCGCCCATCGATGCTGTTGTCAATCGGCTGCGGCTGAAAGTCGGGCTGTTAAATCCTCACCCTAAGCCTAGCCAACAACTGCGTAAAACCGCGACATTCATTAAGCCGATTCGTGAAGGTGTGCTTCGTGCAAGCCAGTTTTCCGACCAACTGACTGATACGAATGGCACCTTCACGAAACCGCCTACATGGTAGGTCGGTTTAGAAATGTTCAGGCGGATCAAAGGGCTTCATCCTATTAGCTGGCGATCTAGACTTGACGCTGCGCGCCTGCACCGTCATGATCTAGCCAACGTCACCACACGGATTTAATGCGCCGCATGAACGATTACGCCATCCACCTATTCGCGCCCAAAACGGGCAAGCTCACGCCGTCGATGCTCGAATGGCTGATGCAGCACGCCAATGATCCGACGCAGCCCGAAACCTATTTCCCCGTCCGCCAGATCAAGCCGTATGCACTGGCGCGGATTCTGCTCAAGCTCGATCCGTCGTTGATCCCCGAACAGGTGGATAGCGAAAATGTCGTGCTGCATTACCCCATGCGTGACCTCAACATTCGCCTCTACATTCACCCGCGCGGCGTGATCGTGCTGCTGCCGCTGGCTGCCAGCACGCTGGCGCGCATTATGTTGGGCATCAGCTACACCTACATTCGCTATTTGTTCGAGCAGTGCGGTTTCTGGAGTTTCGATCCGCAGTTGAACGTGATCTCGTATGCCGACGATTACCAATCGATCGACGAAGCCGCCGCACTCATGGAACAGTTATTGCCGCGTCTGCTCAACGGCTGAATACAGGTCTTTGTGCAATTCTGCTAAAAAATATACCGATCTTTGGCAGGCGCGTTGCTTGCTATCGCCGTTGACTCATGGTAACTTTCTTTTCGGTTGATCCACGCAAATCTTTATGTGTGGATTATCACCATTTAAGTTTTTTGTGAGGAGGCTTAACAAATGCACAATGTTCGTTTTAGTCGGTTGGTCGCGCTGATTATGCTGACCGCGCTGGCGTTTACGCTGGTCGGTGGCATTATGGCGCAGGATGAACCCCGAATTCTGGTCACAGGGCGGCAAATGGGCGCCAGCGACATCCCCACCGTCGATCCGGCGCTGGCGGAAGATGTGCCGTCGGTGCAGGTCGCGTGGCACTTCTTTGTTGAATTGCAACGTTTCCACGAAGAAACCACGGAACTGCAAGATGGTATGGCGACCTACACCCTCAGCGATGATGGTGCGGTCTTTACCTTCAGCATCATCCCCGATGTGGCATGGGTGCGTTATAACGCCGACAGTGGCGAAGTTGAGCAGGTCATGGACGCCGACGGCAACGCCCGTTACGTCACTGCCGCCGACTTTGCCTATGGCATCGCGCGCACGCTCGATCCTAACTCGACCTCGTATGTCCAAACCGTTCTCAGCAAGTGGATCGCGGGCTATGACGAGTATGACGGCAGCAACCCCGATGTGCTGGGTTTGAACGTCGTTGATGAATACACGCTCGAAGTCACTGTCAGCCAACCGGGTTCGGTGGCGCCGCAAATCTTCGGCATGTGGATGACCGCCGCGCAGCCGCAGTGGGCGATTGAAGAACACGGCGATTTCTGGACTGACCCCGCCAACATCAACACTTACGGACCCTTCGCGCTCAAAGAATGGGTGCGTGGTGACGGCGGTAGCTTGACCATGATCCGCAATCCGTTCTGGGCTGGCACCGACTCGGTTCCCGCGCCCGCGCTGGACGAAGTCGTGTTCCGTTTCCTCGACGCCGATCAACAGTTGGCGGAATTTGAAGCGGGCAATCTCGATGTCGCGGAAGCCCCCGGCAGCGCGGTGGATCGTATCCTCGCTGACCCGACGCTGAGCAGCCAATACAACGTGGCGCTCGGAAGCTGCACCTATTACTACGGCTTCAACACCGAACGCGCGCCGTTTGATGATGCTCGCGTGCGTCGTGCCTTCTCGATGGCGATTGACCGTGAATCGCTGACCGAAAATGTGTTGGGCGCGGGTGAAATTCCGGCGTCGGTGTTCAGCTTCCCGTCGTTGGTGGCTGCGCCTACCAGTGAAGGCTTCCCCGAAACGGGCGTGTTCAGCGATGCTGCCGCTGCGGCGGAATTGTGGAACGAGTACCTGAGCGACACCGGTCAAAGCGCGGCTGATTTCAACATCACGCTGTTCTACAACACCAGCAACCTGCACGCTACCATCGCGCAAGCCGTGCAACAGATGTGGACGGAAGCGCTCGGCGTGACCGTGCAGATCGCCACCAGCGACTTTGCCACTTATCTGGAAACGCGCGGCGATTACGATGTCTATCGCGCGGGCTGGTGCTATGACTATCCCGACACGCACAACTTCCTGTACGATGCGGGCTTCCACAGCGACCTGCTCGAAAATAACGACACACACTGGTCGAACGCTGAGTACGATGCGCTGGTCGATGCTGGTTTCGTCGCTGAAACCGTCGAAGAACGCCAGGCGCTTTACGCTCAAGCCGAGCAGATTCTCGTCTACGACGAAGCTGCCATCGCCCCGATGTACTTCTACGTCACTAAAGACCTGACGCAGCCGTATGTCGTGCGTACCAACTCGGTGATCACGCGCGAAGCCTACGAAAAGTGGGACATCAACCGCTAACCGATTGCCGCTAACAAGCAGCAAGTGTAGGGGGTGGACACGCCCACAGGCGCGCCTGCCCCCTACACATCCTCATCCCCTCATCCGCTCATAAGCAGGACGCAGCGCTCATGTTACAGTTTGTTATGCGGCGGTTCCTTTGGATGTTCTTGGTGATCTTCGTCGTCTCGCTGATCACATTTATTCTCATGCGAACCGTGCCGGGCGGGCCCTTCGACACCGAACGCGGCGTGCCTGCCAATGTCTTGGCGAACCTCGAAGCGAAATATAACCTTGATGCCACCCTGCCCGAACAGTATCTCAAGTGGATCACGGATATTATCGTGCCGCGTGTGACTGATAGCACCTTCAGGCGCAGCGTGACCGAAGATTATTTGATCAACATTCCCCTAAATTTCATTGACGAAGGCACAACGCTGCGTTGGATGAATTTTGGGCCCTCGCTCAAGATTCGCACCCGCACAGTGACTTCAATTTTGCAAGAGAACCTGCCCATCTCAATTCAGTTGGGGACGGCGGCGCTGATCGTGGCGATGTCGATTGGCATTCCGGCGGGCATGATGGCAGGCTTGCGTCGCAACACAATTTACGATTACGCGGGCATGGGCATCGCTATTTTGGGCGTCAGCGTGCCGGTGATCATCATGGGTCCCGTGCTGCAATATATTTTTGGCGTCAATTTGCGCTTGCTGCCTGTCACCGGGTGGGGGCGCATTGAACATATCATTCTGCCTGCCTTCGCGTTAGGCTTCGCTCAAAGCGCCATTCTCGCCCGCTTGACGCGCGCCAGCCTGCTGCAAGTGATGGGCGAGGATTACATTCGCACGGCGCGCGCCAAAGGCTTGAGTGAGCGCGCGGTGGTGTTTCTGCACGCCATGAAGAACTCGATGATCCCCGTAATCACAGTGTTGGGACCCTTGTTCGCCGCGCTGCTGACCGGAACGTTCGTCACCGAGACGATTTTCGGCATTCCCGGCATGGGGCGCTTCTTCGTCACCAGTGTGACCAACCGCGATTATCCGGTGATCATGGGAACGATTTTGTTGTACGCAGTGTTCTTGGTGATGGCGAATATGATCGTTGATATTGTCTATGCGTGGCTTGATCCGCGCATTCGCTATGACTAGCTGAAAAAGAGGGCGCGAGCATGGCAGTTGCAAATAACACCCAAACAACCACTGGCACGGTTGCGAAATTAGAGGGACGCCCGAAAAGCGAAGGCTTATGGGGCGATGCGTGGCGACGGTTGCGCCGTAATCGCTTGGCGCTGATGGGCTTGGTGATCATCATTTTGAACATTTTGATGGCGCTGTTTGCCGATCAACTGGCGCCGCAAGACCCTTCACGCCAAACCCTGACCGCCACCAATGCCGCACCGCGCTGGGTGATCGATATGTTCCCCAACATGATTGCGGTCGATCAGGGCGGTTATGTGCCGGTCAGCGATGCCTATCCACTGGGCGCGGATAATCTGGGACGCGACTTGTTCAGCCGCATCATTTACGGTTCGCGCGTGTCGCTGTTGGTGGCATTTGTGGGTCCCGTCGTGGCGTTGTTTGTCGGCATCACCTTCGGCTTGATTTCCGGCTATGCGGGGGGGCGTGTCGATAACATCATGATGCGCTTTGTCGATATTATGTATGCCTTTCCCACGCTCCTGCTGGTGATTCTGCTCATGGCGTATTTTCGATCCAGCGTGGTGCAAACCGAAGTCGGCACGCTGGCGTATACACTGGGGCGCTTGGATCGACAGATGGGCGGCATGTTATTCATCTTTATCGGCGTGGGCGTCACGTCATGGATGAACCTCGCGCGCTTGGTGCGTGGGCAGATTTTAAGCGTGCGCGAAAAGGAATACATCGAAGCGGCGCGCGCGTTGGGCGTTGGCACGCGCGGGATCATGTTCCGGCACATGCTGCCCAACATTCTGGGACCCATCATCGTGGCGGAAACGCTGACGATCCCCGTGTACATCAGCTATGAGGCGTTTTTGAGCTTCATCGGGCTTGGCGTCAACCCGCCCACACCTAGTTGGGGCGCGATGATCTCGGAAGGCGCATCGGTGATCAGCAGCTATCCTTATCAAGCGCTGTTTCCAGCAATTGCGCTGTTCCTGACCATGTTCGCGTTCAATTTCTTGGGCGATGGCTTGCGCGACGCGCTCGATCCGCGTATGCGTGGTGTTGATTAGTGCTGTTGCTGCGCTTAACGCGCGGGCTGCTGATCGCGCTGATCGGCTTCAGCAGCGCGCTGCTGCACCAGAGTCGCGCGCAAACGCCGCCGCTGCCGTCGGATGCCGCGCCTGATCTGGTTGTGCTGACCTACAACGTGTTGAAGGATAACAGCCGCTACACTGACATCGCC
>JBGSRB010000681.1:0-3447 GCA_041737735.1 Anaerolineae bacterium
CATCCCCGAAGCGCTGTTCGTGCTGGTGGCGGGCGGCGCGCTCGGATCATCGTTCATTCCGGTGTTTGCGCGCCAACGCGGGGGAACTGATCCCGCTGCGGCGTGGCGCTTAGCCAGCGCGGTCATGACGTTGGCGACGCTGATCGCCCTGCTAATCGCCCTGCTGATGGCGCTGGCTGCCCCCGTGATCGTGCCGAACGTGCTGGAACCCAACGCCAGCGCTGATCAACAAGCGCTGACCACATCCTTAACTCAGATCATGCTGCTGACGGTCGTGATTTTCAGCGTCAGCGGCTTGTTGATGGGCATCCTCAACGCGGAAGGCATGTTCATGCTGCCCGCGCTGGCGCTGAGCATGAACAACATCGGGCAGATTTTCGGCGCACTCGTCCTCACGCGCCTATTTCCGCCCGAATACGCGGTCTACGGGTTGGCGTGGGGCGCGATCTTGGGCGCGGCGCTGCATCTGATCGTGCAAATTCCCGGCTTGCGCCGCGCGAACGCCCGCTTACGTCTGCTGCTCGATCCGCGCGTGGAGGGCGTGCGCGCCGTGATGCTGTTGATGCTGCCGCGCATTCTCGGCTTGGCGGTGGTGCAGATCAATTTCATCGTCAACGTGAATTTGACTTCCGGCATGATCGAAGGCAGCCGCACCGCGCTGATCACAGCGTGGCAGTTGATGTTCTTCGCGTTGGGCGTGATTGCGCAAAGTGTGGGAACGGCGCTGTTTCCGTCGTTGAGCGCGTTAGCCGCCGCCAACGACATGGACGGCTATAAAGATCGCTTGGCGTCGGCGTTACGCAGCGTGTTGTTTCTGGCGTTTCCGGCATCGGTCGGCTTGATCCTGCTCGGTCAGCCCGTGATCGCGCTGGCGTTCGAGTATGGCGCGTGGGATGCCGCCAGCAGCGCGGCGACGGCGTGGGCGCTGGCGTTCTTCGCGCTGGGTATTGCGGGTCACAGCCTGCTTGAGGTGCTGTCGCGGGCGTTTTACGCGCTCAACGACACGCGCACGCCCGTGCTGATCGGCGTCGGCGCGATGATCGGCAATATCGCGCTCAGCCTGCTGCTGATGCGCGTGATCGGCGTTCCGGCGGATTTACGCATGGGTCCCTTTGGCGGGCTGGCGCTGGCAAACTCGCTGGTCACGCTGGCGGAAGGCGTGATCCTGTGGGTGCTGTTGAGTCGGCGCATGGGCGGCATCAACGACCGCCGCGTGATCGATGGCGTGCTGCGTTCAGTGGTGGCGGCGGGCATCATGGGCGCGGGGATCATGGCGCTGCTGCCGATTCTGCCGCCGCTGACGCTGATCCCGATTGGCGCGGCGATCTTCTTCGCGGCGGCGCTGCTGCTGCGCATTGATGAGGTGTTCAGCGTGCCGCGCGCGCTGCTGCGACGTGGGCGCTGATCGGCTAGGAATACGCTTCCCTGAAGCGCTGCCTGTAGTTTGAGCTTGATCCGTTGGGGAGATGAATTAGCGCGCGCAGATCACGACGTGATCGCGGCGGTGGTCAGCACCGCTTCGTACAGCGCATCGAGCTTGTCCAAGCCATCGGGCGCTGCCAGCAGATAGACCGGCACGCGCTCGACCATGCGCGACAGCACATGGAAAGCGCCCGCGCGCATGGCGTCGTCGATCAGGGTGTTGAGATAGAGTTTGTCGCTTAAGCTGACCAGCGCCATGATCGGCTTGGCGCGGATCATCTGCGGGTTGTCGCCGCGCGCCACCAACAAATAAATCGCGCTGATCGGCACGGGCTGTCCGTCATTAGTGGTTTCAAACTGCGCGTTCGGGTTGAAGTAAGCTTTGTCTTTGGGCGTGCGCAGGTCAATTTCCGGGCTGGCGTTGCCCAACATGGCGGCGGCGGTTTCGTCGTACAGCCGCACATAGGGATAACCCGTTTGCACACAGAACACGTCAGCGCCATGCAACGGCGCGCCCGCGTTGATCGCCGCGATGTCGTCGGTGATCACGCTGTGACCATGCCGCGCGAACAGCGATGCCGTGGTCGATTTGCCGTGTCCGCTGTGACCTGCGAACAACACTGCCTGCCCACCGATCAGCACCGCGCTGGCGTGCAGCGGCACGATCCCGCGCAGGTGCAGGCACAAGCCTAAGATGGGGTTGGCGAGCATGTTCAGGGCGGTGTCAAAGGTGGCGGGCTGCGACCACGCCACCCAGACGTGTGTGCCAGCGCGTGTGAGAATAAACTGCGTGCCATTATAGTAGCGCAGGCGCATGTAGATGCCGTCCGCGCTTTCAGCGACTTCTAAAAAGGGAACACCCTCAACCTGCCAATCAGCACGGATGCCGATGCGCGGGTGAGGGTGCCAATTGACATAACCCAGAAAAGGCGGCTCGTGAGCCACCGAAACCGTGATGTCGATTTGATCTGCTGCCGAAGCAGGCTTGAAGACGGGCAGAGGAACATCTGCCCGCAACATAAGCCCATACGCTGTATAAAAATACATCAGCAGCGTGGTTTACTCACTAGCTTGTGCCTTAGGACTGAGGATCCGGAGGCAGGGTGGGCAGATAGGTACCGAAACCGGGAATGACGACCGCGGGACCACCATCGCCAGCCATCGAATTCTGGTCAAAATTCACCAGTGCGTTCAGCGAACCCACTTCGACGATTTCCGGTTTGTTGTACTGTGTCTTGTTTTCCATGAAGTTCTCTCCCAATGCACACGCGATACACTTCATTATATGAAGATTACGATGCAATGCAAGCATAATTTACATTCTTCAGGACTTCGTTAGGTATTCCGCACGGGAAAAAACCGAACGTATGAATGTCCTAACCCGATTAAGTTTAACTTTTGCGTAAACGTGACTAAACAGCTAGAGGTTGGTTTATTCTAACTAGACTCATACACACGGATTTAGCAAATATGTGCTAGGATAGGCGCGTTAGGATTTTGTTATACAGCTCATGTTTACGCTCAATGTTTACGCTCAAAGGAGGTGAACCTATTGCCACCCATCCTCAACCCAACTGCGATGCGCGTGTATCGCTATATTTATACTGCCCTCACCGTTGAACAGCGCCCGCCCAGCATCCGCGAGATCGCGCACGCGCTGAAAATCGCCAGTTCGACCGCGCATTTCTATGTCGATCAAATCGAAGAAGCCGGTTTGATCACCCGTGAACCGGGTGCGCGCGGCATTCGCTTACGTCCCGATGCGCCCAAGCCGCGCGTGAAGAACCGATGAGAAGTGCGCCAGCCTAAGCGTGGATTGCGCTTATAATCAGGCTGTTTAGTACTGTATAAGGATGAGCCTAAAAATGAGTGATCACAACGTGAACATGAGCGGAAAAGTATGTCTCGTCACGGGAGCGACCAACGGCATCGGACAGGCCGCTGCGGAAGCCTTCGCGCGCATGGGCGCAACCGTGGTGATCGTCGGGCGCAGCCCCGAAAAGACCGCCGCAACCGCGCGCGCCA
>JBGSRB010000025.1:0-2111 GCA_041737735.1 Anaerolineae bacterium
TTGCTCGGCGGGCGGCGCAGCACTGACGGTGAACAAGCGCGCGTCGTCCCAATACACGTCATTGCGCTGCTGGGGCCACACTTGCGACGCGAACAGGAACACCGTGATCGTGTCGCCAGCGGCGGTCGCGCGCACACTGACTTCCTGCCACTCGTTGTGCGGATTCGCGTTGCTCCACACAATCGCGCTGTCGAACGGGTTCGATCCGCCGTTCGGGTCGATGCCGATCCGCACTTCCGCGCCCGATTCATCGTTCGACGCGCACGTTTCCGCGCCTTCGGCAATGTTGCAGGTTGTCAGCAGCGCCCACGCGCGCGCTTCGAGCGGTGTTTCCGCGCTCACGCTCACCTGCTGATAAATCGCCGTCGTGAACGTGGCATAGCCGCGCGTGATCACGAACGCTTGCGATCCGCTGTGCGGCGCGGGATCATCGCCATCGTGGGCGAACGCGAACGGCGGCAAGTTCTGCCAATTCTCGGTGCGCGGCGTCTCACCGATCCACACATCCCACCCTTGCGGAATGTTGAGATCGGCACGTCCGCGCGCGCTGAAGTCACCGTCAAAGCCGCCATTTTGCAGCAGATTATCCTGCGCGGCGGCAGGCGCGGCGGTGAATAGAACCAATAAACAGGCTGTCAGCCAGACAAATATCAACATTTTGGACATGCGTTAGTCTCGATATTTCAATTCATGATGCGCGTCACGTTAAAAACAGGGTGAGACACAATGCGTAACATTTACGGAAATTGACCGCATTATTACAGCCTGCCTTCGCAGACAACCCACCCATGAGCGCGCCCGCATTATACAGGATCGCCGCGCGCCCGCCTATGCAGTCAGTCTCTACGCTTCACCACCGCTTGACCATACACCACCGCGCCCGATCTGGTGTACGATTAACCAAACGAGGTTGCGAGGTTACGCTCATGCCGCTCTATGATTATCGCTGTGCCAACGATCACATTTTTGAAGCCCGTCACGGGTTCGACGATCCCGCGCCCGCCTGCCCGATCTGCGCGGCGGCGGATGTGCAGCGCATCATCACGCAAGCCCCGCGCCAGCTTCAGGGTGCAGGTGCCAACGCGGGTGACGGTCGCGGCGCATCGAAAGAGCAGCTCAAGGCGAAGTGGGCGGAAGAAACGCCCAAACTACGCGAGCAGTTGGTCAGCAAATTGGGCGAAGACACCGTGAATCGCTACGCCCCCACGTTAAATCAAACCTACCACTAAAACAGGAGCGCATCCGCATGATGCCAAGCATCATCCCTGCCGATTTCGACGACGCGATCGCCAACGCCTACTTCGCATGGTTCACCACCGTGCGCGCCGACGGTCTGCCGCAGCCCACGCCGGTCTGGTTCATCCGTGAGGGCGACACCTTGATGTTGTACACCGCCAGCGGCGCGCACAAGCTCAAGAACATCGACGCTAATCCGCAAGTAGCGCTGAATTTCGCCCTCGATGTCGAAGGCGAACAATTCATTGTGATCATGGGTGAGGCGCGCGTCGATACCAGTATCCCTATGCCGATTGACAACGTGCCGTATCTCGCCAAGTATCGCGATGGCATCGATATGATCGGCATGACGCCGGAATCATTCAACGAGACGTTTAACATTCCGCTGCGGATCACGCCGACACAGGTGCGCGGACAGCTTGAATGAGCGCGATTTTATTCGGACAATCCTACTATCTCGCCTTTGATCCCAAGCTGCGCGCGGCGATGCAGCCCTATCCGCCGCTTGGCACGCTTTACGCCGCCGCGATCATGCGCGACCGCGGGTATGATGTGGCGCTGTTCGATGCCATGCTTGCCGAGTCCACGGCGGAATGGGCGGCGGCGCTCGATCAGCACACGCCGCGCTTTGCCGTGATCTTTGAGGACAACTTCAACTATTTGAGCAAAATGTCGCTGCTGCGGATGCGCGCCGCCGCCTTCGAGATGATCGACGCCGCGAAAGCGCGCGGCTGCATCGTGATCTGCTGCGGCGCGGATCAGACCGATCACGCGGAAGCCTATCTCGCGCGCGGTGCGGATGTGGTGCTGATCGGGGAAGGCGATCTCACGCTGCCGGATGTGATCGCGGCGTATGCCCGCGCCGCCGCTTACGA
>JBGSRB010000408.1:0-5263 GCA_041737735.1 Anaerolineae bacterium
GAACCGCCCGCACCGCCGCCCGTCCCGACGGTGGTTGCACCGAGCGGCGCTGGCTTGATCGCCATTGGCGAAACCGTCACGGGTGAATTGACCGCAGCTGCGCCGGAACAGCGCTACACGTTAACCATTGCTGAACCCACCAGCGTGACCATCGCGCTCGACTCGGATGACTTCGATGCTTACTTGGTCGCCGAAGATGCCAATGGTGCTGAAATAGTGCGCAATGATGATGGCGGCGCTAACTTGAACTCGCTGCTTACGCTGAGCCTGCTGCCCGCAGGTGATTACACGATTATCGCCAGCAGTTTTGGTTGGATTATCGGCGGCAACGCCCGTACAGGTGCCTTCACCCTGAGCGTGAACGGCGCTGACACCGTCACGCCGCCGGACACAATGGGCGGTTTGATCGAATACACGCAAAGCGTGGAGGGGCAATTGACCTCGAACATCCGCGAAGTGCCGTACACGTTCAGCGGGCAAGAGGGCGACTCGATTGTCATCACCATGAATGGCAGCTTCGATACCTATCTGCGTTTGCAGGATGCTTCGGGCAACGAGATCGCCTATAACGACGACTTCGGCGGCACGCTCAACTCGCAAATTGGACCCTTCGTGCTGCCTTACAGCGGCAGCTATACCATCATCGCGCGCGCGTTCAGCAGCGGTGAAGGCACGTATACCGTCAGCCTGAACCGCGTCGATGTTGAGGCGATCAGCTATGATGACGAACTCACGGTGACATTTGCGCCGGGTGAAACGGTCAAGTTCCTGACGCTGGCAGCCAGCACGGGCGATATCGTCACAATCATTGTCGATAGCGATCAAGCGTTCGATACCACGCTGGCGCTGCTGTCCCCGGAAGGCTATTCGATTACCAGCGATAGCGATAGCGGGCGCGGGTTCGACCCGGAAATCTTTGAGCAGTATCTGGCGAGCGGCGGCGACTATCTGATTTCGCTGACGGCAGTGAGCGCGACGGGCGGCTCGGTGGATGTGAGTGTTACCCGTTCGCTGCCGCCGACCCTCGATGACGGTGCGGTGACGCTGGCGTTCAGCGAGTCCGCGCAGGATCGCGTCGTGACCTTCAACGCTGAAGCTGGCGTAACCTATCGTCTGACGCTGCGCCCGCTGGATGGCAGCGAAGCTAGTCCGTCGGTATCGATGAACCTGAACGAATCATTTTATCGCAGCCTGAATCTGGGCAGTTCCGCTGGGGGCAGCATCGATGTGAGCTTCCCGCAGTCGGGGACGGTGTTGGTACAGGTCAGCGATTACAGCTACACCAGCGCGCGCTATGAGATCACGCTGGAAGTGGTGAACTAAGTTGCGTTGACGTTTTATTGCTCATCCTCTTTACCCCTCAGCCTACAACGGGCTGAGGGGAAACTAACCTATAGCCCTAGCGCGCACCAATTTGCCCCTGATCACCAACAACTGAGCATTTCCTGCCTGAATGATGAAGGCTAGATGCGATTTGGCAGCGCGATTTTTCTCCTTGCTTTGTATCCTTTACCCTCTGCTGGGACGACACTGGCGTATAGTCCAGAGTGACTGTTCGCGCCAAATGGATGGTGCGCTTATAATCAGTGCAATGACGTGTAGACACGGATGATTATTCAGGGGGACAGCGATGCAAGGGCGTTCTCATCTCGCAGGGTGGATTGCGGCGGCGGCGGTGCTGGCGTTGCTGGCGTTCGCGCCGATCATGCACATCAGCGCACAAACTTTCGGCACAGGCTGGACGGCGCAATACTACAACAACACCAATCTCGAAGGCGCGCCCGTGTTCACCGAAGCCTTAAGCAGTGGACTCAACTTCAATTGGGGCGCGGGCAGCCCGAACGCGGCGGTGAATGCCGAGAACTGGTCGGCGCGCTTCTCGTCGGTGCAGTTGTTCAACGCTGGCACGTATGAATTCGTGGTTTCGTCGGATGACGGCGTGCGTGTGTTCATTGACGGCGTGCTGGTGCTGGATCGCTTCATCGGTCGCCCGCTGACGACCGATCGCTTTCAGCAAACGTTGACGGCGGGATCACATTCGCTGGTGGTCGAATTTGTCGAGTTCATCGACACGGCGGCGCTGCAATTCCAGTGGTTTCAGATCAGCGGCGGCACGCAATTGACGCCGGGCGTGCCGGGAACCGAACTGACGCCGGGCGTGGTGCCGACAGCGGTTTACACGGGTCCCACCGCGACAGTCACCGGGGTGCAGGGTTTGGCGCTGCGCACGGGTCCGTATCTGGGCGCGTCGTTCATCACCACGCTGCCGTCGGGCGTCGGGTATCCGGTGCTGGCGCGCAACCGCGATGAAGGCATCTACAACTGGTATAAGCTGCGCGTGGGCGAGCGCGAAGGCTGGGCAAGCGGTCGTTTTCTCACGATCAGCGTTGACCTGAATACGCTGCCCGTGCAAGGCAGCATCTTTGACGACATCGCCGACACGAGCGACATTGGCGCGCGGGCGTATCCGCGGGCGGTGATGAACCTGCGTCAGCGTCCGTCATTACGCACGCCGCAGATCGGCAGTGTGCCGTGGGGCGCGGAATGCGTGCTGTTGGGGCGCACCGTGCAAGCGGGAACGAACCGCTGGCTGTATGTGCGCTGTGGTGATCTGCCGTTGGGGTGGGTCGATGCACGCTGGGTGACGGTGCGCGGCGAAGTGTTCCAAGTGCCGATTCGATGATGCTGGACAGAGGGCGGCACCTGTGTCGCCCTCTGCTGCTGCGTTGGTCTGCGCTTGATTGTTTGTGGCACATTTGTTATGCTTATCGCAAGAGAAAAAATACATTGATCTTTAGTGAATACCCCAAAACCTTTTTTCGCATTCACATGTAACACATCAGCACGCGCCACTTTTCCAAAAAGGGTGAGGTGGTCAGCGCTTTTCAGGTAGGAACTATGGCAGCTTACTTAATCGTTGACGTTGACGATTTACTCTCACATTTTCGCACGCGCGGCATAGCCATCGACCTGCAAGAGTTGGCGGTGGGTTTGCGCGGCGGTGCAGCGCTGGCAGCGGGTTTGATGAGCGCCGATCAACTCAAAGCGGTGGCGGCAGCCAGCTGGACGCAGCACCGGCAAGCCAATCCGCGTTTCGGCGCCGACGCGGAATATGTGTTCAAGGCGGCGGGTTACGACACGTTTGACGTGACGCACCGCGAAAGCCTCTGGGAAGCGCTGCATACGCAGTACTTCGCTTATGATCCCGATCCGGTCAACGAGTTGATCGTCGCCAGCACCAGCACCGACTTGATCCCGTTGATGCAGCGCATCCGCAAGCAGCGCAGCGCGCGCATTCGCATGTGGGGATCGCAAGATGTGCTGGAAGGCACACCGCTGGCAGGCAAAGTCATTTTTCAACCGCTGGAAACACTGCTCGGCATTCAGCAGACCAAAAATGTGGCGATCTATATCGACTTCGAGAATATCGCCATCAGCTTGAACGAGCAGGGTTACATCGTGAACCTCGACTCGCTGATCGAGTCGTTTCAGCGGCAGGGCAAGGCGCACGGCACGCTTGCCAAGATCGCGGCGTATGCGCCGTGGGGACAGCGCGGCAGTCTGCCGCCGCTGGTTGATCTATCGGGGCGTGAGGTTGCCGACGACGCGCCGAGCCGCCTGATGATGGCAAACATCGATCCGGTGTTCAACCTGCCGGGCAAGAACAGCGCCGACATGCGGATCGTGCGTGACATTCTGGCGGACTCGAGCCACGGCGACGCCGCCGACGTGTATATCATCGCCAGCGGCGACCGCGACTTCAACGACGCGATTCGTTCGCTGCGCGCGCGCAATAAACAGGTGATTCTGTGGTCGGTGCAAGGCAGCACAAGCCGCCAACTGACCAGCAACCCGAATCTCACCGTCGAATATGTCGAGCATTTCACCAACCTGCAAACGCATCAAGCGTTGAGCGCAGTCGCGCTGGCGCAATATGATGATGTGGGCGGAAGCGGATTCACACCGTCGCAGTGGTCAAGCGTGATCATTCAGTTTGACAGCCTGCTGCATCGGCTGGAAAGCCCGACGCTGACGCGCAAACAGGTGATCGAGCGCTTGGTCGAAGTCAGCGCGGTGGTCAGCACGGCGCGCGGTGAGGATTTAGTCGCGCAGGCGATCTCGTTCGGGATCGTGCGCCAAAGCGGGCGCGGACGCTATACGCTGGATGGCGCGCATCCGGTGGTGGATAAAACGCGCTTGATCCGCGACCGTATTGTGCTGCGCGTGGTCAACACCTTGAGCGTGCGCGGGTGGGAATATGTCAATTATGGCTTCCTGCTCAAGGGCTTGTCGATGGATCGGGAACTCGAACGTCCCGGCTTGAATTATAGCGATCAATGGCGCTCCGATTGGATCGATTGTCTGGTGCGCGAGCGCGTGTTGATGCGCGAATTAGTGCCGCACCGTCATAACCCGGATGATCTCGTGCCGGTGATCAAGCTCAGCCCCGAATATGAGCTGCCGCTGCCGCAGATCGCGGCGGGTGCGCGTGATGAAGAACAGAACTGGGAAGGTATCGCCCTGCGCGATCTCGAACAGATCGAACCTGACACCGCCGAAATGGTGCGTCGCATCATCATCAGCGTCGAACAGTTCACCAGTTTTCGCGGCTTTACATGGTGTCCGTTGGGCAGCCTGCATAAGCGCCTGCGCGGGTTCGATAACGGCATGTCGTTTCAGCGCGCGGTCGAATATCTGATCGAAAATGACGCCGCCGAAGTTAAAGAGTATCCCAACCCGCAAAGCGACTTCTTCACCAAGGGCATCTCGCTGCACTTAGAAGATGGACGCATTACGCGCATGGTCATCAATGAGCGCGACTTGTTCATTCGCTTGCTGCTAGGCATTTACGAGCGCGGCGGCGTGATCAGCGATGCGACGATCCGCGCGGCGGACACCAGCGTAACATGGGACATGGACTTGTGGTTCTCGATCATGGAAACGGAAAATGTGCTGAATCCGGTTCCCGGTCGTGGCGGACAGTATTCGCTGTTCCGCACGCATCACACCGTGTCACTGGTGGCGGATCGCGCGCGCGAAGCGTAAGCGCTGTCTGGGCGCAGCAAATTAAGCAACCACCACCAAAAGCAGACCCCACCCCTAGCCCCTCCCCGAATTCAGGGAGGGGAATTTTAGTCCCCTTTTCCCGCACAAATTTGGTTTTGAAATGTAAGCCACTACCCCACTCGCTTAGCGCTACTTCGCGCAAACCTGCGATCCAATGGGGATGTTCTTCTCCCCCTCTCCGAATTCGGGGAGGGGG
>JBGSRB010000049.1:0-3611 GCA_041737735.1 Anaerolineae bacterium
CGCGCTGCCGCACCTGCGCGCCATCTTCGCCCATAGTGAGGACGCATGACACAACCAACCCCGGATATTGATGGCGCGATCGCGCTGCTAAACAGTGATGATGTGCAAATTCGCCAGTTCGTCGCTTATTTGCTCGGTCAGGTGGGCGATCCGCGCGCGCTGGATGCGTTGATCGGCGCGCTGTATGATGATCATGTGGGCGTGCGCGGCGCGGCAGCAAACGCGCTCGGTCAAATGCGCGATGCCGCTGCGATTCCGCACCTGCTGCCGCTGGTGGGTGACGATAATCGGCAGTTGGCAGTGTGGGCGGCGTTCGCGCTCACGCGACTGGGCGAAGATTATTTCCACGTGCTGATCAACGCGCTGCGCTCGGATGATGTCAATGTGCGGCGCAGCGGCGTGCTGGCGCTGGAACAACTGGGCGATGCGCGCGCGATCCCGCATTTGTTGAGCTTGCACGACGACGACGCGCGCCGTTTCGCGGTCGATACGACGGTCAGTTTTGCCGCCGCGCGTGCGTTACGCAAACTCGGCTATGCCGACTAAATTCTGCCTGCCAACCGCATGGTTGAACATGATACGCTAGGACTAATCCGCTTAAAGTCGAAGGCGCTATAGTTGCTTTATGGGAACTGAAAAACTGAACGAGCGCGTTTATCAAGATCGTATCGAGCAAGTGCAACGGTATATCCGCCAACACCTTGATCAACCACTCAAACGCGAAATCCTTGCCGACTTTGCTGGTTTCTCGATACCGCACTTCCATCGCGTTTTCACGGCTTGCACGGGCGAAAGTGCCATCAACTATGTGCGGCGCATCCGGCTGGTGCGCGCGGGACATAAGTTGCGCATGGGTGCGGTGGACATCATGGCGGTTGCACTCGCTGCCGGCTATGAATCGCACACGGCATTCAGCAAAGCCTTCAAAAAGCAGTTCGGTCTCAGTCCCCGTGAATTTCGCAAGCTCAATTGTGCTTCGGCTACAGCATTACTCAAGAAAGGATCACATCATGCGCATTAGCGTAACAAGCGTTCCCGTGCAAGATCAGGAGCAGGCGCTCAAGTTTTATACCGAAAAATTGGGCTTCGTGGTCAAGCGTGACATTCCGCTGGGCGGCGATGCCCGCTGGTTGACGGTTGTCTCGCCCGAAGAACCCGATGGCGTCGAACTGCTGCTCGAACCCAATGCTGAATATCCCGCGATGAAGGCGCTCAAGCAGGCATTGATGGATGACGGCATTCCGCTGACCACGTTTCAAGTTGAAGAT
The DNA here is from genome assembly GCA_041737735.1 of Anaerolineae bacterium. GTDB lineage: Bacteria > Chloroflexota > Anaerolineae > Aggregatilineales > Phototrophicaceae > Flexifilum. The sequence goes on from JBGSRB010000049.1 coordinate 1,269, forward strand.
GTCTATGCCGAATATGATCGGCTCAAGGCATTGGGTGTCGAGTTCATGGTCGAACCAACCGACATGGGCATGACCATCACGGCGATTTTTGATGATACCTGCGCTAATCTGATCCAGATTCATCAGGTCAAAGCTGGCGCGAGCTAGAGTCTGATCCGCACATTACCACAACCTCACCCCCTCAACATGCCATGCAGGGGGTGAGGACTGCTCAAACAGGCACAATTGATTTCACAACCACACCGACTAGATCGCCCCTGCCGCCTGCGCGCGCGCGATCACGCTTTGCGCCGCGCGGATCACGGGCATATCGACCATTTGCCCCTCAAACGCGAACGCACCCGCACCCGCCGCTTCACTCTCCGCGTAGGCGGCAAGCAACTGCTGCGCGCGCTCGATCTCGGCGTCAGTCGGCGTAAACGCCGTATGAATCGGCGCGATCTGGTTCGGGTGAATCGCCTGCTTGCCGTCGAAACCCATACCGCGCGCTTGTAGCGTTTCCGCCGTCAAACCTTCAGCATCTTGGAACGCGACATACACCTGATCGATGGCTTGCAAGCCGTAGGCTTTGGCGTGGGTCAGCACCGCACCGCGCGCGTAGGCGACTTCGACGCCGTGCGGCGTGCGCGTCGCCCCAATTGACGCGGCGAAGTCTTCCGCGCCGAAGATCACGCCCTGCACGCGCGGCGGCGCGGGCAACAATTCGTGGATGCGCGCCACACCCAACGCGGTTTCGATCATGATCAGCGCGGGCAAGCTGTTGAGCGCCAAGCCATAAGCACGCTCGAACGCCAGTAAGCGCGCATCGAAATCGTCTAAAGCGGCTTTACTCTCGACTTTAGGCAGCACTACGCCTTCCGGTTGATGCTTGAGGATCGCGTCGAGATCGTCGGCGTAAAACGGGCTAGCAAACGGATTCACGCGCACCAATTTTTCCGTGCGCCCGAAATCGAGTTGATCCAGCGCCGCCGCGATCACGGCGCGGGCGTCGGCTTTGTGCGCGGGCGCGACACCATCCTCTAAATCCATGATGACGCTGTCCACGCCTGACAGCGCGCCTTTTTCGATCTTGCGGCGGCTGTCGCCCGGCATAAACAGTAAACAACGACGCACACGCATGAGGTTGACTCCATTCCAAGGTTGACGCGCAATTGCTCCAATCATGAACCGTGCGCGCGTTTTCATCAAGCCTTCACATGCAGCGTGGTATAATTTGTCCGTTCTGACCCGTAGATAAATTGATGAGGCGCTATGTCGTTGATCACCGCCCATGATGTGGCGAAAGAATTTGGACCTGAGGACATTTTCAGCGGAATCAATGCCGAGATTCCGCAGCGCGCACGCATCGCCTTAGTGGGACCCAACGGCGCGGGCAAAACCACCCTGCTGAATATCCTGATCGGGCGCGATCAAGCGTCGGCTGGTTCGGTGCATCGCGCTAAAGGCATCCGGATCGGCTTTCTGCCGCAGCGTCCCGAACTGCACAGCGCCCATACGCTGAACGAAGAATTGATGAGCGCGTTCACCGAACTGCGCGCGCAGGAAGCGCGGCTGAACGAACTTGAACACGCGATGACTGATCCCGCGCGCATGGATGAGGCGATCATCCATTATGGCGAACTGCAAGAGCAGTTTGAAGCGGCGGGCGGTTATACCTACGAGCAGCGCCTGAAAACGGTGACGCAGGGCTTGGGCTTCGCGCCCGAAGATGGCGAGCGCCACCTAGGACAATTCAGCGGCGGACAGAAAACACGCGCGCTGCTGGCGCGGTTGCTGCTCGAAGCGCCTGATCTGCTGGCGCTAGACGAGCCGACCAATCATCTCGATATTGAGGCGATCCAGTGGCTCGAAGGCTTCTTGAAAGATTTTTCCGGCGCGGTGCTGGTGGTGAGCCATGATCGCTACTTCATGGATGCCGTCGCGGATACCGTGTGGGAACTCGATTTCGGCGCGCTCGAACGCTATCGCGGCAACTACTCGCATTATGTGCGTCAGCGCGAAGAACGTCACGAACGCCGCTGGAAAGATTACGAAGCGCAGCAGGAATTCATCGCCAAAGAACAGGAATACATCCGGCGTAATCTGGCTGGGCAAAATACCAAGCAAGCGCAAGGACGCCGCACCCGTTTAGAGCGCCTGCTGCGGGATGAAGCCGTGCGCCGCCCGCGCGCGCGCGATCCGCTGCATCTCAAGCTGGGCGCGACGATCCGCAGCGGCGATAAAGTGTTGGAGACCAAAGGCTTAGCCGTCGGTTATGCCGATGCGCCCGAACCGCTGTTTTACGCGCCTGACATCGTGCTGCGGCGGGGCGAAGTCGCCGCGCTGATCGGGGCAAACGGCGCG